>JAHEIK010000587.1 GCA_024639415.1 Planctomycetota bacterium | reverse complement strand
CTTGATCGTGCCGGTGTACTCGTTGCGTCGGTAGCAGGCATGCGCTGCGTCGAGTTCACCGGCGGCGAGCGGGCGGATCTCCAGGCTCATCGCCAGCCCTCCACCATAGCGTCGTATTGCAGTCGCGTGTTGGGCAGCCCCTGCAGGCCGGCAAGCACGTCGAGGACGATGTAGGCCGGGTAGTCGGCGAAGCGCGTGTAGAGCGGCACGACGAGGATGTCGAGCGGGACCTCGTCGAGATGGGTGAGATCCTCCTGCAGAAGCGCACGTACGCGACGCAGGCGTTTCGCCAGCAGGCGCCGCGCAGCCGTGCTGCGCCACGCGGCGATCGAAGGCAGATCGGCGACGTACCGGTACCTCGGCGGCGCATGGAACTCCCCGTCCTCTTGGAGTTCCAGTTCCACCTCGTCTCCCACGTGGTGGTGGAAACGACCGACCTTCAGCACCTGCCGATCGTCGCGCGGGGGCAGCCGGCCACGACGGAGCAGGACGCGGGTTCGCGGTTCCTCCTTGTGGCCCGGGCGCGGGCCCTCCCATTCGCCCAACTGGGGCAGGTCGAGAGGGATCAGGACGCCGGAGGGCATGCGCCGCAGCGTGATCCGCGTCATCCCCACCTGCCCCTGCTGTGCCATGGCGACGAGCCAGCTGAGCCAGGCCGTGAGGGCGCGCTCTTCGACTTCGATCTCGAGCCGGATGTCTATGGACTGCCAGAAGCCCGGGCCGTACGGCTTGGCGAAGGCCTCGAGTCCGGCGAACAGGCGCCTGAGGTCGGCGCCGTTCGGCTCGGCCAGCGTGCCCCGCAGGCGCACCGGGCCACTGAGGATCGACGCCTGCGTCCGCGTCGTGGGGCCGTACGTGGCCGTGATCCGACCGTCGGCAGCGATGCGCGCAATCACCCGGTCAGCTGTGGGACCCTCCGGCCGCACCCACGGTGCGTGCCGCCGGGCGAGCACGGAGGAGCCCGCGACGACGTACAGCCCCGCGAGTGCGAGGAGCAGGAGGGGGGCGGCACGGCGCACGCACCGCACGCTAGCCCGCGAGGGCCGCCACCGCAATTGTCAGCAAATGCTTAGGATGTCTGCACGGCGGGACGGGGCGAGCAGACGTCCGGTCGAGATGGGCGGCGATGGAAGCTACAGACGAGAGGGCCGCGATCAGGGTCTTGGTCGTGGATGACACAGCGATGGCGCGCAAGATCGCAGGCGCCTGCGCCGAGAGCCTGGGCGCCACGACGTGCCAGGCGGAGAACGGCGTCGAGGCACTGGGGGTGCTCGCGAAGGGTGGCGTCGACGTCGTCCTCACGGACCTGCAGATGCCCGAGATGGACGGCCTTGAGCTGACCAAGCGCGTCAGCGAGACCTACCCCGACGTGCCGGTGGTGCTGATGACCGCGCACGGCAGCGAGGAGGTGGCCGTGGCCGCCCTGCGGGCGGGCGCGTCCAACTACGTTCCCAAGGAGAACATGCGCCGGGACCTCGGCGAGGCGCTCCGCGCGGTGCTCACAGCCGTACGGTCCGCGAAGCAGCAGGCGCAAGTACGTCCGCTGCTGGTGCGCAGCGAGTCGCAGTACACGCTCGGCTACGAGCCCGGTGCGAGCGAGGCGTTGCTCGGCCATCTCATCAGCGATATCACGCAGTTCGGCACGTTCGACGAGACCGAGATCCTGGGCGTCCAGACGTCGCTCACCGAAGCGCTCCGCAACGCGCTGGATCACGGCAACCTCGAGCTCGACTCCGCCATGCGCGAGTCCTCGGATGCTGAGTACACCGCACTCGGCGCCGAGCGCATGCAGCAGGAGCCCTACCGCGATCGCCGTGTCCACGTCACGGCGCGCGTTTCGCCCAAGCAGGTCGCCTACGTGATTCGCGACGAGGGCACAGGCTTCGACGTGTCGAAGCTGCCCGATCCGCGCGACCCCGAGAACCTCGTCCGAGCCAGTGGCCGCGGCGTCCTGATGATGCGCATGTTCATGGACGAGGTGCACTTCAACGAGTCGGGCAACGAGGTCACGATGACGCTGGAGCCGGAAGAGGCCTAGGGTTCTGGATCCAGGGATCGCACTCAGCCCAACTCGTGGCACGTCCCAATGCAAGGACGTTCGGCGCATGTCACTAGCGCGGCGGGCGCGGTACGTCGACGGCAGGCTGTGCTCCGGGCAGGCGCCAGCGGCGCCCCGTGGAGACGGCGAGCCAGAGCATCAGGCAAGCGGCCACGATCTCGAGACCCACCACGCCCAGGAAGACAGGCGCCGTGCCGAACGCCTGGTGCAAGGCCGTGGCGGCCGTCATGCCAATGAGGGCGCGGATGCCGACGGCCGCGACGTGGGCATTGAGGTAGGGGACGGGATCCCGGCCGCGGGCCATCGTGATCGGACCGAGGTTCCACGTCACGTTGATCGCAGACATCGCGAGGCCGAAGATGCCGTGTCCCAGGAACAGCCCCACTTCGTTGGGCAGCAGCCACAGCGTGAGCGGGAAGAGGGCGAGACAGAGAAAGCCCAGGGCGCCCAGGCGCAGGATGCCGAGCCGGTCGCCGAGACGCCCGACCCAGGGACTGGCGAGCACCATGACGCTCCAGAAGATCGCCCCGCGGGCGATGCCGACGTCGGTGTAGGAGACCTGCAGTTCGTCGACGAGGTAGAGCGGCAGGACC
>JAHEIK010000004.1 GCA_024639415.1 Planctomycetota bacterium | reverse complement strand
CCGAAGCGGATCTCGTCGACCGCGTCGACGGCGTCGTCGTACTCGTCCTTCTTCTCGAGCGCCTTGGCCTTGGCAAGGAGCTTCTTGTGGTGGGCGATCTGCTTCTTCAGCTTCTTCGTCGCCGCCGGGAACTTCTTGAACGCCGCTTCGAGGGCCTTCTTGAGCTTGGCACCGCTCTTCGTGACCGGGATCTCGGCACGCACCTTCAGATCCGGATCGAGCGCTACGAAGGCAGGAGCACCCTTGTGTCCGACCAGGTCGGCGTACTTCGTCACGGTCGTGCCCATGTCGATCTGCACGCAGCGGAACATGAGGCTCCAGCGTGCGGCGTGCTCGTCGTCGAGCGTACGGCTGCAGACGGTGGTCGACAGCTTGCCGTGCTTGGCGTGGTCGTGGGGATAGTGGAAGTAGACGAGGACCGGGCGCGTGTCTCCGCTCAGCTTCGCGGTGTCGAAGCCCAGCGCCTTGCGAACATGCTCCTCAGCCGTGACGGGGCCGCGGGGCTTCTCGCCCTCGGCCGGCGTGACGGCCTGGATCTTGCCGATGGTGGCTTCGGTCCACGAGAAGTACGTCAGGCGCGGCATCGCAGCGCCCGTCCGGCCGCCGCGTCCGCCACCGCCGATCGAAGGCGTGCCGAAGCTGCTGCCCGTGTTGCCCATGGAAACTGCGGAGCGACCGCCCCCGCCTCCACTGCCGCCTCAGCCTCAGCCCCACGCTGTGGGGGCAAGGAGCCCGAGGGCGCCGACCATCAGTACGGCTGCAACGGCTAGGCGCATGCGCGTTCTCCAGCGAAGACGGCAACCCCCCGGAAGCCGCAGCCACTCACGATAGCCGATCCTGCCCGCGGACGGACGATCACCTCCCGGTCGGCGGGTCCAAGGCCGCGCTCAGGGCTTGGGGGCCGTGGCCAGGGCCGCCTCCAGGGCGGGGTTGGCGGGAGCGTGCTTGCGCCACGCTGCGTGGACCTTGAAGTCGAAGCGCTTGCCCGCAAGGCGCAGCGCGACCACGCCCTGCCGCCGCGGGCCGGCCGGGTCGACGGTGGCCAGCGCGGAGACACCCAGCCCCGCCTCCACGAAGGCGAGGATCGTCTGCGCCGTGCCTGCGGAGATCGTGCTGGCGGGCTCCACACCGGCGTCGGCCAGCGCGCGCATCTGCAGCCGCTCGGGCAGCAGGCCCGGGCTGTAGCTGATGAAGGTCTCGCCGGAGAGGTCGCGCAGCCCCACGCGCTTACGCGCCGCCAAGCGGTGCCCGCGCGGCACGACGACGTAGCCGTGCAGCATGCCCACGTCCATGCTCGCGTACTCGGGTGGTAGGTCGGGCAGGTGGCTGATGACGAGGTCGGCTTCCCCGCGACCGAGGGCGTGCGGGTCCAGGGTCTGTGCCTCGCGCAGGTGGACTTCCGCCTGCGGGCAGCGGTGGCGGAGGCGCTTGACCCACGCGGGCATGAGGTCGCGCAGGAGCAGGCTCGCCGCGTGGATGTGGATCTCGCCGCCATGCTCTGCGCCGCGCAGCGAGCGCACGAGCGCCGGCAAGCCTTCGTAGAACGGCGCCACGAAGTCGAACAGGTGGCGGCCGGTGGGGGTGAGGCGGACGCGGTCCTTCGCCACGCGCTCGAACAGCGGCGTCTCGAGCTCCCGCTCGAGTTTACGCACCTGCTGGTGCACCGCCGGCTGGGTGATCGGATAGGGGAAGGCGCGCGCCGCGCGGGCATAGCCACCCGTGCGTGCGACCCAGAAGAAACCCTCGAGGCGGCTGAGCTGAATCATGAAGCACAGCTTATCATTTCAATCAAAAGCAATAAGCTGACGAATGCTCCTATCTGCGCTGGAATTCGCTCAGCCGGATGACCGGCGGAATAGGAGCCGCGATGCACCGCACCTTGAAGTTTCCCGCGATCGCACTGGCGGTCGCCGTTGCCGTCTTGCTACCGACGGCCCTCGCCCACGCCGCTCCCGAGGAGCAGCCGCTGGCCCAGGTACCGGGAGGCACGAACGCCCCCGCAACCCAGCTCCCTCGCGGAGAGCTGCGCATCAAGTCCCACGACGTGAAGGTCGTGATCAACAACGGCTTCGCGACGACCCAGGTCGACCAGGTCCTGGTCAACGCCGGCACGACGGACATCGAGGCAGCGTGGGCCTTCCCGCTGCCCAAGGAGGCTGCGCTCTCCGAGCTGTCGGTTGCGTCGGGCGGCCAGCGCTACATCGGTGAGGTCGTCGAGAAGCAGCGTGCGCGTGAGATCTACGTCTCCGAGCAGCAGGCCGGTCAAGGCGCGGCCCTGGCCGAGCAGCACGAGTACTTCCACTACCAGGTGAAGATCACCCGCGTTCCTGCAGGGGGTGAGGTCGCCGCGCGGATCGTCTACTACCAGGCGCTCGAGATCGAGTCCGGCGTCGGCCGCTACCTCTACCCCATGGAGGAGGGCAACACGGACGACATGCAGCGCGCGTTCTGGACGATGGAGCGCACGACGCTGGATCGTCTGAGCTTCGACGTGACCCTGAAGACCGCTTTCCCGGTCGACAAGCTGCACTCGCCCAGCCACCCGGGCATGACCTTCAAGGCCGCCGGCGAGGACACCTGGCGCGCGACGATGGACCAGCCGAGCGCGAGTCTGGATCGCGACTTCGTCCTGCTCTACCGGCTGAAGCCTGACGTGCCGGCGCGCATCGAGTTGCTCACGCACCGGACCAAGGGCGCTGCCGAAGGCACGTTCATGGCCGTCGTGACGCCCGGCTCGGACCTGGCGCCGATCGAAGGCGGAACGGACTGGGCCTTCGTGCTCGACGTGTCGGGCTCCATGCAGGGGGAGAAGATCCGACTGCTCCAGCGCGGCGTGGCGAAGGCGCTGCGGGGCCTCAGGCCGGACGATCGCTTCCAGCTCTTCACCTTCAACAGCGGCGCCCGCCGGCTCACCGCCGGCTGGCAGACCATGGATCCGTCCTCGCTCGTCGCAGCGGAGGGTCTGATCAACGCCATGCGCGCCGGCGGCAGCACGAACGTCCACGCCGGACTCGCCGCAGCCTACGGTGTGCTCGATGCGGACCGGCCGACCGGGCTGATCCTGGTGAGCGACGGCGTGGCGAACGTGGGACCGCATCACTACCGCGAGCTGATCGGGCTCGCCGGCAAGCACGACGTCCGGATCTTCACCTTCGCAGTCGGCAACAGCGCCAACGTTCGCCTGATGGCGGACATGGCCACCATGTCGGGCGGTACCAACGCGTCCGTCTCGGCGCGCGATGAGATCGGGGCGCACCTGTTGCTGGCCCGGGACCGCATGACGCACACGGCGCTGCACGGGCTCCAGTTCGAGCTGGCCGGCGCTACCGTCGTGCACCCGAAGACGCTGCCCAACCTGTACCTGGGGCAGCAGCTGGTCGTGCTCGGTCGCTACGACCGCACGGGCAAGGCCCAGCTGACCGTGAAGGCGCGCATCTCGGGCAAGCCCGTTGCGTGGACGGTCGATGTCGACCTGCCTGCCGAGGACGGGGCGAACCCCGAGCTCGAGCGCCTCTACGCCCTGCAGGCGATCGAGGATCTGCAGCGCGAGAGCTGGCTGCAGACGGGCGACGGGGGCGAGGCGAGCAGCGCGATCGTCGACATGGCGCTGCGCTACTCCCTGGTCACCGACTACACGTCCATGATCGTCGTAGCCGACGCGCGCAAGGCGCAGTACGGCATCGGTGACGACAACGCCAACCGCCGCAAGGCGGAGCGTGCTGCAGCCGCTCAGCGCAGCAAGGCCGGGAACCAGGTGCAGCAGCGCACCGGAGGGACCCCCCTGGCCGGCAAGCGGGCCGCGCACGCGCCCTCGCGTTGGAGTCGTCAGCCGCAGTCGCAGCCGCAGGGCGGCGGGGCCTCCAGTGGTGGGGGTGGCGGCGGTGGCGGAGGCGGCATGGGCGGCGGCGCCCTGGGGCCGCTGCATGTCCTGCTCGTGGCCGGCATGGCGGCCGTGGCCGCGCGCCGCCGGAAGAAGCGCGCCCAATGATGCCCTGGAAGGCCCGCTGGCTGCCGGCGCTGCTGCTCGTCGCAGTGGCGTCGGCGGCTTCCTTGCTGCCCGGCGTCTTCCTGCTCGAGCGGGAGGCGCTGGCCGACGGCGAGGTCTGGCGACTCTGGACCGGGCACTTCGTGCATCACACGGCTGCCCACTTCGTCTTCGACGTCGGCGTGGCCGTGTTCCTCTTCCTGCTCGTGCGACGGCCGCTCGCCTGGCTCGTGCTGCCGCCGTTCGTCAGTGGCGTCGTGCTTGCGGCTCGGCCGGACCTGGCGAGCTACGCCGGACTGTCCGGCATGCTCCACGGACTGACGGTCCTGGCCGGCGTGGCGGTCTTCCGGGCTGGGCGCGGCTTCGAGCGCTTCGCGGCGAGCGCACTGCTCGTCGGCGTGTGCGCCAAGGCCGTCTACGAGGCGACGGCGGGCGTCTCCGTGTTCAGCGGCGGCTTCGACATGGGCGCCGAGACGATCTTCGTCGCGCACCTCGCCGGCGTGATCGGTGGGCTCGTGATGGTCGGCGCTGACCTCTTCAGGTCAGGAAGATCTCGCCGAGGGGGAGTTCGAACGCCGGGAGCGCCGGCGCAGCCGAGGCCGACCTCTCGCCGTGCAGGACTTCCACGTCGTCCTCGCCACGCAGCACGGCGACGGTGCGCGTGAGGGGATCGATCGCCCACACCACCCGCGCCCCGTGGGCGATCCACAAGCCGCACTTGTGAACGGTCTTCTCCCACGAGTCCGTCGGCGAGCGGACCTCGATGAGGAAGTCCGGTGCAAGTTCGATGAAGTCACGCTCGGGGACGCGCTCCAAGCGGGCCTGCGCCACGAAGGCGGCGTCGGGTCCAAGCAGCCTGTCCGGGCTCCGCGCCACCAGGAAGCCCTGGTTGCTGCCGAAGACCCAGCCCAGGTCGCCGGCGCGCACGTGCATGGCGAGAGGCGCGATGACGTTCACGCTCACCGCACTCGACTGGCCCCCGCAAGGGTCCTTGAGGATCGCGACGCCGTCCCAGATCTCGCAGTGGCGGTAAGGGCTGTCCTGCTGCAGCGCGTCTTCCGCCGTGATCAAGCGTTCTGTCACGGAGCCCAGGGTACCTCGGACGGGCTTGGCCATGCTCCTACCTCGCGCTAGGCGAGGCGTCGGTCACGCGGCGTCGGCCGCCTTCTGCGAGCGCTTGCCGTAGACCATGTAGTAGACGACCGGCACGACGAGCAGCGTGAAGGCCGTCGACACGAGCAGGCCGAAGATCAACGCCCACGCAAGACCGGAGAACACCGGGTCGAGCGTGATCGGGATCGACGCCAGCATCGCGGTGCCCGCGGTCAGGAAGATCGGCCGGAAGCGTACCGCACCGCTCTGCAGCAGCGCGTCCTTCACAGGCAGACCGTCCGCTTCGGCGACGCGCACGAACTCGATCAGGAGGATCGCATTGCGCACGGCGATGCCGGCGAGTGCGATCATTCCGATCATGGCAGTCGCTGTGAAGAAGATTGGATTGGCCACCCCGGCGACCGGCTGGTCCAGCGCCACATTGAGCAACCAGAAGCCCGGCACGATGCCGATCACGGTGAGCGGAATCGAGATCATGAGGATCAGCGGCATCAGGTAGCTCTTCGTCTCGTGGACGAGGAGCACGTAGATGCCCAGGCACGCGACGGCGAAGGCCAGGCCCAGGTCGCGGAAGGCGTCGAGCGTGATCTTCCACTCGCCCTCGCCCGTCCAGTCGAGCTTGATGCCCTCGGGAACCTCCCAGGGAATCCCCGCACCGCTCTCGAGGTAGCTGCGCATCTCGACGGGGACGACGTCCTTCGCGCCACCTGCACCCAGGTCCGCCTGCACGTCGAAGATCACCTCGGCCGGTGCGCGGCCTGCGACCTCCGCGAAGACGTACGCCACGCGGCGTAGGTTCTTGCGGTAGATCGGGCCCGCGAGCGTGCCCTCTTCGAACGATCCGATCTCGGCCAATGCGATGGGCTGGCCATCGGAGGCGGTGAGCGTGAGCTGCTCCAAGTCCTCCTGGGAGGTGCGCTCGGCGCGCGGCAGGCGCAGCTCGATGGCCAAGGGCTGGACCTCGCGCTCACTACGCAGCGTGGCGACCGTCTCGCCATGTACGAGCGTCCGCAGCATCTGCGCGACGTGCGCATCGGCGATGCCGTGGAGCGCGGCCTTCTCGCGGTCGAGCACGTAGCGCAGCTTGCGCGGCGTGGCCTCGACCGTCGTGTCGACGTCGTAGACGCCGGCTTCCTGCTCCAGGCGTGCCGCGACCGCCAGGGCGCCCTGCTCGAGTTCCCGGGGCGTGGCGTCCTCCGGCGCGTAGACCTCGACGGTCAGTGTGGCGATGACGGGCGGGCCCGGCGGATACTCGACGACCTTGATCGCGGCGCCGTGACGCTTGGCCGTCTCGGCGACCAGTGCGCGCACGCGCAGGGCGATCTGGTGGCTCTGGTGCTCGCGCTCCTCCGCGTGCAACAGGTTGACGCGCAAGTCGGCGAGGTTCGGCGCCGTGCGCAGGTAGTAGTGCCGCACGAGGCCGTTGAAGTCCATGGGGGACGGCGAGCCGACGTAGCTCGTGACCGCGGTGACCTCCGGCATGCCGCGCAGCGCGGTCGCCATCTCGGCGGCCGCCGCCTCCGTGGTCTCGAGCGCGGTGCCCTCGGGCAGGTCGATCACCACCTGCAGTTCGTCCTTGTTGGAGAACGGCAGCATCTTCAGCGGTACGCGCCGGTCGAGCGCGAGCCAGACGGACCCTCCGAAGAGCGCCATCGTGACGAGCAGCAGGCCATAGCGCGCGACGCGTGAGGCCAGGAACGGGTTGAGCGCGGCGGCATAGCCGCGGTAGAGCTTCGTCTGCTCGAGAGGCGGCGGCTCCTCCTTGGCGAACTTGTGCCGCTTGAGCACCTGGTAGGCGAGCCATGGGGTCACGGTGAACGCCACCACGAGGCTGCTGATCATGGCGAGCGGCACGTTGAGCGCCATCGGGCGCATGTACGGTCCCATCATCCCCGTGATGAAGAACATCGGCAGGAAGCTGATGATGACGGCGAGCGTCGCGAGGATGATCGGGGGACGGACTTCGTTGACGGCCGTGAGCACGGCGTCCAGCGGCTTCTGCTTGCCGCGGCGGAGGTGGCGGAAGATGTTCTCCACGTCCACGATCGGGTCGTCGACCACGAGCCCCAGTGCGAGGATCAGTGCGAACAGCGTGACGCGATTGATCGTGTAGCCGGCGAGGTAGTTGATCAGCAGCGTCAGCGAGAACGCCAGCGGCACGGCGACGGCGACGATCAAGGCCTCGCGCCAGCCCAACGCCATGGCGAGCAGGATCGTCACGATGATGATCGCGACGACCAGTCCCTCGACGAGTTCGTTGACCTTGGCGTCGGCCGTGACGCCGTAGTCGCGCGTCACGGTGACGTTGATGCCGTCCGGCAAGACCTCGTCACGCACCTCCTCGATGCGGTCGCGCACCGCCTTCGCAATCCAGACGGCGTTTTCGCCCTTCTTCTTGGCCACGGCCAGCGTCACGGCGGCCTGGTCCATGCCGTGCGCGCCGCCCTCGGCACCCGCGCCGCGCGCGTAGCGCACGTAGGCGGAGGCCTCGTCGGGCCCGTCGACGACCTTCGCCACGTCGCGCAGGTAGACCGGCTTGCCGTCGTGGGCGCCCACGACGATCTGCGCCAACTCGCGGTGGTCGAGCGGCGAACGCGAAGCCTCGAGCAGCACCTCACCCCCCTCACGGGTGAGGCTGCCGGCGGGCAGGCTCACGGCTGCCCCGCGGAGTGCCTGGCGCAGGTTGTCCAGCGGCACGCCGTGGGAGACGAGCGCATCGGCGTCGAGCAGCACGCGCACCTTGCGCGGCCGTCCACCATGGACGGACGTGCGGCCCGTGCCCTTCACGCCCTGCACGCGGATCTCGAGCTCCTCGGCGGCGCGCCGGAGCACGTAGTCATCGAGGGTGTCGGACCAGAGCGTCACCGCGAGGATCGGCACGTCGTCGATCTCGACGGGCTTGACGACCCAGCCTGCGACTTGCGGCGGAATCTGGTCCACGCTGGTCTGCAGCTTGTTGTGGATCTTGATCAAGCTGTCTTCGCGGTTCTGCCCTACGAAGAAGCGCACCGTGACGACGGCCTGGTGCGGGCGGCTGAACGAGTACACGTACTCGACGCCGTCCACCTGGTAGAGCAGCTTCTCGAGGCGCGTGGCCACGAGCCGCTCGACCTCCTCCGCCGAGGCACCGGGAACCTCGATCATGACGTCGGCCAGCGGCACGACGATCTGCGGCTCCTCTTCGCGGGGCGTGAGGTAGAGCGCACCGAAGCCGGCGACGAGCGTCACCATCATGACGAGCGGCGTCAGGTTGCCCTTGAGGAAGCTCTCGATCAGGCGGGACGTGAACGACTTCGGTTCGGGGTTCATCGCGCGATGTCTCGCGCGCGGGCCACGATCGTCTCGCCGCTGCGCAGGCCGGCGAGGATCTCCACGTCAGCGTCCGTCCTGCGGCCCGTCTGGACGAAGCGGCGCTGCAAGGTCTGGTCTTCCAGAACCACGAAGACGGTCTCCATCTGGCCGACGCGGCGCACGGCAGCCTCTGGGATGCGGATCTCGCGGCGCGTGCCGACCGGTACATGGATGCGGCCGAACATGCCGGCGTAGATGCCGGGCGGGCAGGGGCCCGTGACGCGCACCTCGAAGACGCGGCTGGCGGCCTCGGCCTCGGGGACGATCTGGTCTATCTCTCCGCGGCACTCGAGGTCGAGGGCCTCGATCGAGACGGCGACCTCCTTGCCGCGCTCGAGTCGCATGGCCAAGCGCTCGCGGACGCGTGCGACCAGTTGCATCCGGCCGGGGTCGTAGAGCGTGACCAGCGTCCGGCCGGGGATGACGAGGTCGCCGGCTTCGACGAGCTTGTCGATGACGACGCCGTCAATGGGAGCGCGCACCTTGGCGTGCGCGAGCTGCGAGTCGGCGAACTTCACGCCCTGGTCAGCCCGGGCGACCCCGGCTTCGGCCGTCTGGACGCGCGTCTCGGCCCGGTCCAGCGCCGCCTTCGGCTCGACACGCTTCTCGAATAGCGTCTTGGTGCGATCGCGATCGACCTCGGCCTGGTCGCGCTCGGCCTGCGCTGCGGCGAGCGCCGCCTTGGCCTGTGCCAGGCGGGCCTGGAGGTCGGTGTCGTCGAGCTCGACGAGCACGTCACCCGCGCTCACCGGCACGCCGGCCTTCTTGACGTGCATCGTCTGCACGCGCGCCAGCAGCTTGGAGCCGACGTTCACGCGGTGCACGGGATGCACCGTGCCGATGGCGCTCTCCGTGACCCGTTCTTCGACGGCCTGCACCACGATCGTCGTCGCGCCCGCGGGCAGTGATAGGGCGATCGCCTCGGGCTTGCCGGGCGGCGTCTTCTCGTGGAAGGCGCCCATGAGCCAAGCGAGGATCCCGACGATCGCGGCGAGCCCGATGATGATGCCGACGCTCTTGGCCACCCAGGCGAATCGCTTGGCCATATGCCCGCTCTCCTGTGGGTCGGGGCCCCCCCGCGAACGGGGGGGCCCCAGGTGGGTTCGAAACCGGGAGGGTATCGAGGGTCAGGGTGCCGTCGGCTGCTGCCGACGACGTTCGAAGGAGCGCAACGCGCGGAAGCCGAAGAAGGCGACCGCGAGGAGTACTGCGAAGTATAGCCACGGCGTGATGCCGGTGACCGAGGGCAGGGTGACCTTGCCGTAGGCGCCGATGCCGAGCAGGTTGTCCTTCACCCAGGGGTGGGCCTCGGCGTAGATGGCCGCGCCGGCGAACATGCCGAAGAGACCGGCCCAGGCGTGGCGCGAGCCGTCACCCAGCGCGGCGATGCCCGTGCCGGGACAGTAGCCGAGCAGCACCATGCCGACACCGAAGAGCAGTCCGCCGATGACGTTGCCGAGCACTGCGGTGCTCTTGAGGTGCAGCGCGACGTCGGCGCCGCCGGCGCGCATGGCGTAGATGCCGATGCCACCGACGATCATGGCGGTCAGGAGGACCTTGAGCATCGTGAAGTCGCGCAGGAGGAACTGCCCGACGATCACGCGGAAGCGGGTGAGTCCGCCCTTCTGGAGGATGAAGCCGAAGACGAGTCCGACCAATGCGCCGAGGATGAGGGTCTTGGCATCAGACATGGTCGGCTCCCTTCTTGCCGTAGACGGCGTAGGCGGTGGCGACACCTGCTGCGAAGAGCGCGGCGGTGAAGAGCCAGCCGCTCACCGCCAGCTGCAGGGTCCCGGAGAGCCCGTGGCCCGACGTGCAGCCGCCGGCCATACGGGCACCGAAGAGCATGATCGCGCCGCCCGCGAAAGCGACGGCCCAGCGCTTGGCCTTGGAGTCGCCGAAGCGCGCGCGCCACAGGTCCGGGATGCTCTCCTTGATGCGTGACTTCGAGAGCTTGGAGGCGAGGAAGGCGCCGACGGGCAGCATGAGGACGAGGGCGAACTGCCACTCGAACCACGGCTTCGGCTTCTCCGGCGTTCCGAGGTACTTGGTGAGGTAGGCGTTGTTCGCGACGTGCTCCGGCGCGATGGCGCGCTCGGCGACGCCGACGGCGCGCACGACGGTCGTGCTGGTGCCGAGGGCCTTGTCCATCGTGGCGAACGTGATCCACGAGAGGACGCCGATCAGCGCGCCTGCCACGTAGGGCGACCAGCGGGGCTTGGCTAGGGGATTCACCTGCGCTCCTTCCGGCGACCCTGACGCCGCCATGTGGTGAGAGTCACGCAACTGCGTGAGGTTCCGGCGCAGCTCGGAATTCCGTGCAAGCCCTGTTCCTTGCGGCCGGAGACCGGGACGGGCCGGGCGAGGACTCGCCCTGGACTCCGTCCAGGCCTCCCAGCGCCCCTACAAGAGCCCGTCGGGAGCGGAGCGTAGGGGCCTTGGGAGGTGCAGCGCGAAGCGCGGTGCCGCGTCTTGGCCCGGGCGCCTACGCCACCTCGGCTCGGATCCGCGCCAGCAGCCGCTCGCGCACGTCGCCCGGCATCTCGCCGTCGGCCAGCCGGGCGCAGGTGTCGCTCGCGAAGTCCAGGGAGGCGAAGACCTCGCGGCAGCGCTCGCAGATCACCGTCTGGCCGAGGTCCTCGCCGTGGTCGAGCGCGTCCTGCTTGGCCGCGAGCAGATCGAGGCAGACCTGCCGCTCGTAGGCGGTGGGGGGCAGGTCCAGCGGGACCATGGCGCCCTCCAACTCCTTGCGGATGCGCAATCGTGCGCGGTGGATGCGTGTTTTCGCGGTGGCCGGCTTCAGGTCGAGCACGCGCGCGACATCGGCGACGGGGAGCCCCACGACCTCCTTGAGCACGAGGGGGATGCGAAACTCGATCGGCAGCGCCAGGATGCCCGCCTTGACCCGCTCGATGCCCTCCTTGCGGATCTGCACCGCGAGCGGGCCGCCCTCGTGCTCGTGGATCGAGGGCAGGGCGCCCTCGACGAACGGCAGCAGCTCCTCGACCGACGCCATGCGCTCGGGTTCGCCGCTGCGCTTGCGGTGCATGCGCTGGCAGGCGCGGGCCGCGATGGTGTAGAGCCAGGTCAGGGGGCGCGAGCGGCCCTCGAACTGGGCCCACTTGCGGAACGCCTGCAGGAAGACCTCCTGCACCAGGTCTTCGGCCTCCTCCGGCTTGCCGCACAGCCGCGAGGCGATGCCGTACAAGCGGCCGCCGTGGTCGGCGACGAGGCGCTCGACGGCGGCAGCGGGATCGGCAGGCAGCGCGGCTTCGGGCATCCCGAGAAGGTACGCGAAGAGCAGCGGGACGCCGCTTCCCGAGTCGTGGCGTGTATCGTGCATCTGTGAGCGCACCCTCACCCGCCCCCAGCCCCCTGCGCCACCGGCTGCACACCGTGATCTTCGAGGCCGACACGGCCGTCGGGAAGGCCTTCGACGTGGCCCTGCTGATCGCGATCCTGGCGAGCGTCACGGCGGTCTGCCTCGAGAGCGTGGAGGCGATCAACGTCGAGTACGGCCCGCTGCTCAGGACGATCGAGTGGGGGCTCACGATCGCGTTCACGATCGAGTACCTGTTGCGGCTGGCCTGCGTGAAGCGGCCCCTGCGTTACGCGTGGAGCTTCTTCGGGATCGTCGACCTGCTGGCGATCCTGCCCTCGTACCTCAGCCTCGTCTTCACCAGCGCCCAGTCGCTGGTCGTGATCCGCGCCTTGCGTCTGCTGCGTGTGTTCCGCGTGCTCAAGATGGGGCACTTCGTCGCGGAGGCCGAGGTGCTGATGGCGGCGTTCGGCAAGAGCCGGCGCAAGATCCTCGTCTTCTTCGGTGCCGTGCTGACGCTCATGTTCATCCTGGGCACGCTGATGTACCTCGTCGAGGGCGACGAGAGCGGGTTCACGAGCATTCCCGAGAGCGTGTACTGGGCCATCGTGACGATGACGACGGTGGGCTACGGCGACATCGCGCCCGCGACCGTGCTCGGCAAGTTCATCGCATCCCTGGCGATGATCACCGGCTACGCGATCATCGCCGTCCCGACCGGCATCGTCGGCGTCGAGATGCATCGCGCCGGCAGGGTAGCCGCCACCAACACGCAGGCCTGTCCCTCCTGCGGCAGGGGCGATCACGACGACGACGCACGCCACTGCAAGCACTGCGGTGCAGTGCTTCATCCAGAGGAAGCGCCTCCCGTGGTCTGAGCGCGTCGGCGCAGGTCGATCAGGTACAGCGCGACGCCGATCCAGATCAGTCCGAAGGTGACCAGGTGCGCCTGCGTGAACGGCTCGTCGTAGACCAGCGTCGCGAGCAGGAACTGACCCGTCGGTGCGATGAACTGGAGCATGCCGAGGGTGGCCAGCGTGAGGCGCCGGGCGCCGTAGCTGAACCAGCCCAGCGGCAGCGCCGTGATCAGGCCGGCCAACGGCACGAGCGCCCACGTGAGCATGGTCGTCTGCGCGATGCCGGCACTCGAGTACTGCAGCCCCAGCCAGATGGCCGCGAGCGGCGCCAGCAGCAGCACCTCGATGAAGAGCCCGGGCATCGCCTCGACGGGGATCAGCTTGCGCACGAGTCCGTACAGCGCGAAGGAGAACGCCAGGGAGAGTGCGACGATGGGCAGCTCGCCCGCGGCCACGATCAGCACCGTCACGCCGGCGGCGGCCAGCGCGATCGCGTACCACTGCAGCCTGCGCATGCGCTCGCCGAGGAAGACGAAGCCCAGCAGCACGTTCACGAGCGGGTTGATGTAGTAGCCCAGGCTCGCCTGCATGATGCGACCGTCGTTGACCGCCTCGATGAAGATGAACCAGTTGAGACCGACGATCGACGCCGAGAAGGCCAGCACCCCGAGCACGCGCGGCTTGCGGAACACCGCCTGCACGTGACGCCAGCCGCCGGTGAGCTTGAGGATGAGCGCCAGGCAGGGCAGGCCCCACAGCACGCGGTAGCCGATCATCTCGCGCGCGGGGATGTCACCGACGGCCTTCCAGTAGACCGGCACGAAGCCCCAGATGACGAACGCAGCCGTGGTCGCCCACAGCCCCTTGCTCATCTCGCTCCGCTCGGTCATGCGCGGAGCGTACGGGCGGCTCGTCGGATCAGTCGTTCCCGTCCTGGGGAAGATCCGACTTGGCGAGCTCGGCCTTGAATGCCGCATGGGCAGCGGCGAAGGCGTCGCGGGCCTGCACCCAGGCGTCGCCCGTGGCGCCCTTCGTCTTGGCGTAGGCGCTCTGGACGTCGGCCCACTTGCCCTCCAGGGCGGCCTTGGCGTCCGTGCTCCAGCCGGAGCCGGCCTCCTTGGCCTTGGCCCACTGGCCTTCGAGGTCGGTCATGCGCTCGCCGAAGAAGACCAGCGCCTTGTCCTTCTGCTCGGCCGTGTAGGCAGTGACCGCCTTCCAGGTGGCGGCGGCCTTGTCGCCGAGGTCGTCCAGCTTCTCGCTGTCCCCGCAGGCGGTGAGAGCGAGCGTGCAGGCGAGAAGCAGCGCGATACGTGCCATGACGGATTCCTCCTGCCGAGAAGGTACGCCCGGCTCAGGCTACGTAGACGGTCTTGACGTTCACGAACTCGCGGATGCCGAAGGTGCCGAGCTCACGGCCGTAGCCGCTCTGCTTGATGCCGCCAAACGGCAGGCGCGGATCCGAGCGCACGAAGGTGTTCACGAAGCAGGAGCCGGCTTCCAGTTCCTCGGCGGCGATGCGCTCGCCGCGGTCCACGTCCAGCGTGAAGACCGCACCGCCGAGCCCGTAGATGGAGTCGTTGGCGAGCCGGATCGCGTCCGCCTCGTCCGTGGCCGGCACGATCGCGGCCACCGGCCCGAAGAGCTCCTCGTCGAAGGCGGGCATGCCGGGCACGACACCCGCGAGCAGCGTCACCGGGTACCACGCGCCCGGTTGCTCGGGGACCGTGCCGCCCAGCAGAAGCTCGGCCCCTGCGGAGACGCTCTGCTCGACCTGCCGCGCGAGCTCGTCGCGCAGGTCCGCGCGCGCCATGGGGCCTACGCTCGTGGCCTCGGCGAGGGGGTCGCCGACGACCTCGGCGCGCAGGCGGGCGAGGAGCTTCTCGGTGAACGCCTCGCGCACGGCGTCCACCACGATCAGGCGCTTGGCCGCGATGCAGGACTGGCCGGCGTTGAGGATGCGGCCCGTCACGCAGGCCTCGACCGCCTCGTCGAGGTCGGCGTCCTCGAGCACCACGTAGGGGTCGCTGCCGCCCAGCTCGAGGACGCACTTCTTGAGGTGTGCGCCTGCGACCTGCGCCACCGCCTTGCCAGCGCGCGTGCTGCCGGTCAGCGTCACGGCGGCGACCTCCGGGGCAGCGATGACGTCGGCTACCTGGTCGACGTCGAGGAAGAGGTTGGTGAACAGACCCTCCGGTGCGCCGGCTTCCTCGAGCAACTCCTGGATGGCGAGTGCGCACCCCGGCACGTTCGGCGCGTGCTTGAGCAGCATGCCGTTGCCCGCCATCAGGGCCGGAGCGGCGCAGCGGAACACCTGCCAGAGGGGGAAGTTCCACGGCATGATCGCGAGCACCAGACCGAGCGGCTCGAAGCGGATCTCACTCTTGCGCGCCTCCGTGTCGACGCGCTGCGGGACGAGGAAGCGTGTGGCGCCGTCCGCGTAGAAGTCACACACCCACGCACACTTCTCGGCCTCGGCCACCCCCTGGGCCAGCGGCTTGCCCATCTCCTCCGCCATCAAGCGGGCGAGGTTGCTCTTGCGCAGCCGTAGCAGGGCGCCAGCACGCCGCAGCACGCTCGCTCGCTCGCCAAGCAGACAGCGACGCCATGCGCCGAACGCAGCCTGGCCGGCGGCGAGCAGCGCGGGGATCTCCGCGGCCGGTGTCAGGTCGTGGCTTGCGCCGGCACGGCCCGTCGCGGGGTTGATGGCCTGGAACGTCATGGCGCCTCTTCCTCCCCCGCGCATCGTAGGCGGCAGGGCCAGGGATCCCTGGTATCACCGCCGCAGTCAGTTTCTCTATGGCCCCGGAGAGTCGTCGTGACCGGCACGCAGCGCATTCCTCACCTGTTCCTCGCCACCTCTTTGATGGCCATGTTCCTGATTGGCGGGCTCCTGCTCGCTCCCACGGCGCTGGCCGACGAGACAGCCGAGGCTCCCGCCGCCAAGGCGAAGGTGGCCAAGGCCGCAGCGGCGAAGAAGGCGGCGAAGCCGCGCACGCCGATGCTCTGGGAGGTGGACACGAAGCCGAAGATCTACCTGTTCGGCACGATCCACCTCGGCGATCCGCGCGTCCTCGCGCATCCGCCCGTCGTCGAGAAGGCGCTCGAGAAGAGCCAGGCGCTCTACGTCGAGATCGACCTCAACCCCGAGGCGCTGATGAAGCTGATGCCCTTGATGCGCCTGCCCGAGGGCGAGTCGCTCGCGACCATCCTGCCGCCGAAGGTCCGTGAGCGCATGCGGGCGCTCTTCATGGAGAAGGGCATGCCGGAACAGGTGCTCGACGCCCTGGACAGCATGCAGATCTGGGCCATGTACCTGCAGCTCCAGACGCTCGACGTCGATCCCGCGCTCATGGCGCAGGCGCTCGACAAGGTGCTGTTCGAGAACGCCCAGAAGGCGGGCAAGCTGACGGGCGCGCTCGAGACCATGGACGAGCAGATCGACATCTTCCGCACGCTCACGCGCAAGGAGCAGATCCGCCTGCTCGACGAGAGCATCACCGCCATTGAGAGGGCCCGGAAGGCGAAGGTCAAGCCGATCGAGCAGCTCATCGAGCTCTACCTGACGGGCGACGCCGACAAGCTTCTGAACGCGATGATGGCGGACATGGACAAGGGTGATGAGCTCTCGAAGAAGCTCATGAAGCGCATGCTGGACGACCGCAACGTCAACATGGTCGAGCGCATGCTCAAGAAGGCCCAGGGACACCCCGACAAGACGACGTTCGTCGCCGTCGGCACGGGCCACTACCCGGGCACGATGGGCATCATCGAGCTGCTGCGCAGGACGGGCTTCCGCGTGCGCCAGCTCAAGACGCTGGCCGATATGGACAAGCCCTGGCCGCTCGCGCGTCCCGCGAGCAGCTCCTCGCGCTGCGCCCCGCGCCGCGCCAAGCGCATGATCCGCATCGGGCCGTTCTGCGTGCCGGACCCCTGCGCGCGCTGATCACTTCCCCGGCGGAGCCTCGGCCTTCTTCTTCTTCGGGTCCTTGTAGACGTGCTCCGTCTCGACGTCGACGACGACGCCCAGCGCGAGGTCGTCGTCGACGGTCTCGAGCCGGATGCGCGTGCCCTCGGGCGCGGGCTGGAACATCACGTCGAAGAGTTCGCTGACCTCGACCGAGAGCGTGAAGTCGTACTCGCCCGGCTTGTCGGGGACCTTGTGGACGTTGACGGAGCGCACCACGCCGTAGGCCCGGTTGCCCTTGCCGTCGTAGCCCCGGAAGGCGACCCGCTCGCCGACCCAGCGCTGCCCCCTGCTCGCGGCGGAGGCCTTGGCGCGTTCTTCGCGCTGCTCGGGGGTCAGTGGCTTCGGTTCGTAGCTCGAACCATGACTGGGTGCGTGCTCCATGGCCGTCGCGGCAGCCCAGATGCCCAGACCCAGCAAGACGCCAACGCCTGCGAGCGCCTTCCACCCGGCCCAGAAGAGACGCCGGGGATCGCCGGAGATCTCGTCGGTGTCCGGGGCCGTGACGGCGGCGTAGCCCTGCGCATCCCGCACCTGGTGCAGGAGCGCGATCAGGTCCTCGACGTGCATGCGGATCACGCGCCCCTGCGGCCTGGCGACGGGTGCCTTGCGACAGGAGAGCCCCGTGACGTCGTAGCTCGGCAGGGGCGGAGCGCGCGTGTCATCGGCGATGACGCTCCAGCGCGTGTCGTCCTGCTCGAGCGTCGCCTGGAGCAGGCTGACGGCCTTCTTCTCCGTGCGCGTCGTGCTGTGGGCACTGCTGACGCCGGCGTGGCGCAGGCGGAACTCGTGCTCCACGACCTTCTGGTGCAAGCGCACCGTCACCTTGAACGGCCGCGCGAGATCCAGGGCGCCTGCTCCGCGCCCCGCGCTGAGGTGGTCGCGGTCCAGGCGGACGCGCCCGAACAGGCCGCTCTTCTCGAGCACCTTGACGAACCACGGCCCGGCCTTCAGCCCGACCCAGATGGCCAGCAGGGTCAGCAGCAGCCACAGGGCGAACTGCTCGTAGAACAGCATCAGCAGCCATCCCGCCAGAGCACAGAGGACCGCCAGCCCGAAGGCGATCACACGCGCTGTGTTGAGGCTGGGCCGTCGCGTCCAGGACGTCGTCGTGGTGCTCATCGTCAGCGCCTGTATACGTCGGGCGGCTCCAACCCCAACTCCGCCCACTCCTTCTTGGTCTCGTCGAACTCGCGCTTCAGCTCCGCTTCCTCCCGCGTGCCTTCATCTTCCCACGCCTTCTTGTCCGCGCGGGCTTCGGCCTCCTGACGGTCGAGCTCCGCGATGTCGGCCTCGTACTCAGCCTGGGCCTTGTCGCAGATCTTCCTCCACTCCCGCTTGAAGGCCGGCGTCTCGCGCTTCTCCATCGCGGCGAACGGAACGTCGATGTCCTCGACCATCTTGCGCCAGAGGTCCTTGTAGACGGAGGCGCCGGCCGTGCGTGCACGCCGTAGCTTGGCTTCGCGCTCTTCCGCGGCGCTCTTGCCCCGGGCGATATTGAGATTGTGCTCCCGCTCTACCGCGGGACCGTACTTGCGCGCCAGCTTCAGGTAGCGCTCCCTGTCCTTCTCGGCCTTTGCACGGAGCTTCTCGAGCTTGTCCTTGATCTCCTTGCGCTGCGACAGCAACTCGTCGAAGAGGCGCTCGAACGTGGGCCCGATCTGGTCATAGGGCTTGATGGTCTTGATGGGCTTCTTCTGGCGACTGAAGAGACGCTGCTTGCGGATCGCCTCCGACGTCTCGCGGAGCGTCGCGTACGCAGCGAGGAACTCGTCCTTGGTCTTGGCTACCGCGTCGCCCCAGGGACCGAAGTGCAGCCCCCACACCGGCTCGGCCGGCAGCTTCTCCGGCGGCGCCTTCAGTCGTGTGATCAGCTCGTCGCATGTTGCCTGCAGGCCGCCGGCGGGCGCCTCGGTCTTCAGATCTTGAACGAGCAGCTTGCGTAGGCTTGCCAGGCTCTTGCCCAGGCTCTTCGCCATCGGCAGTGCCTTGCGGCGTCGGGACTCGACTTCCTGGGTGAGCTTGGAGCCGTCTCCCCGGATCGCGGTGCGTGCCTTGGCGTCCAGGTAGATGGCGTTCAGATCCTCACCCGTGTCGCGGAGCTTCTTCTTCTTCCGCGTGAGCTTGGGAATCGTGATGATGTTCCAGATCCGCAGCACGTCGCGGATGGCGCAGATGGTGTAGATCGTGCGCCCGCCCCGCTGTGTCGTCAGCGCCCAGGCGTCGAACTGTCCCTTGGACCACGTCACGTAGATGGCAGGCACGGTGCCCTGTCCGACGTGCTCCTGGGCCGCATTGCGGAAGCGCGCAAGCAACTCCAGGGGGGCCGCGCACGACTCGCGCCACGCCTCCTGGGCCTCCCAGGGTTGTAGTTCCGAGCTCGCAATCATCTGGTCGAGCGCCACGAAGGTCGTCTCGACCTTCTGCGCGTACTGAGCGGCGAGGGCGACCGCTTGCCGACCGATCTGCGCTGGGTTCATCGGGGGCGCGGCGGTCTTTGCCTCCTCCGAGCAGGCAGCACCTCCCGTCAGGAGCAGGCCGAGGAGCGCGGCGACAGCGTAGGGGATCATGAATCGCATGGCCAACTCCTAGAGGGGGAACCCGCTGTAGACGAACCAGCGCTTGCCTTCGTAACGGCGCAGCACGATGGTGTTCGGCAGCGAGACCTGCTTGCCGCGTTCGTCGTACGTCTTGATGCGAACGCGTGCTTCTTCCACCAGCGGGTCGGCGTGCTCGGCGATCTTCTCCTTGTCCTTCTTGGACAGGAAGAAGTCCTCGTCGGACTTCTTGTCTGCGCGCCAGCCACGGATCACTTCCACGGACGCGACCTCGGTCGGTTCCACCTGCACGTAGAAGCGGTGGTAGCGCACCTGGTTGTTGTCGTAGAAGTAGCGCATGCGCGAGATGGCCTTGGGTGTCTTGCGCCGCGCCGGATCGATGCAGTCGAGATAGAGCTTCCAGTTCTTCTCCTTGATCGCGGTCGCGAAGATGCGAAGAAGGGCCTTCGGCTCGACGTCGTCGGGGACCTCCGTGTACGTGTACATGGAGGACTTCAGCTGCTCGAGCTGGTCTTCGCCTGCGTACGTGCCCGCGCGTTCGGTACCAGCTTCCGCGGTCGCGCAGAGGATCCCGGGGACGTAGAGCGCCACGGGTTCCACGACCCAGCCGAAGTGGGGGTCCATCGTCTTCTCTTCGCCCGCCTGCGGCACGAGCAGTCCCACGTTCGTGATCTTGCCGAGCAGCGTCCACGGCTCGGGTAGATCCTGGCTGGCTTCGCGACGGTAGCGCTTGAGCGCCTCGTAGGCTCCTAGCCACGCGCGGTTGGTGAGGTGCACGTAGTAGTAGCCCTTGCGCGCAGAGCCGGCGAAGACGTACTGTCCACCCGTGTCGCGGAACTCATTCTGCGGGTACGCGAACTCCGCGAGCAGGACGTACTTCCCGATCATGAGGGTCGGGCTCGTGCGCAGGGGATCGGGCGCGGGGAACGGCTTCTCGATCAGGGCCTTCTTGCGCTCGAGGAGTGCAACGTACTCATCCCACGTTTCGACGTTCAGTGCTGCCAGCTGCTTGGCCAGCTTCTTCTCGTTCTCGCGGTAGGCGAGCATCTTGGGGGTGATCTCGAACACCTCACCCTTGCTCGCCACGACGGCTTTGCGCGCGCGCTGGAACATGGCCTCGACCGTGGGATCGGTGGGGTATTTCTCCTTCAGCGTGCGGACGCGTCTGAGCGCCTCCTTGCTCTCGTAGCTGAGCGGGAACGGCTTGCCGCGGTAGACCTGGACCTGCTTCTCGAGCTTCTTGAGGAAGTGCTCGGCTCGCGAGATCTCGTTGCGCGGTGCACTCTCATCTGCTGCGACCGATGGCAGGAGCACTCCCACCGCCAACCAGACGAGGACCACGCTGAAGGCTGCGACACATCGCATACGCCACCCTCCCGAGCCCGCAGCAAGCATACGGAGTGCCATGACCGGCGGCGGAAGGCAGTCGGTGTCCGCCCCACGGACTTGCGCACTGGCACCCATGCGGGTGCGCAAGAAGCCATCGCCCGCGCATGGCGGCTGTCGCTAGTGACGCGGATGGCCCCAGCGGAGTCGCGTGCTGACGTCGAAGGTGACGTCCTCGCCCACGCCGTGGCGCATGAGCAGGTCGCGGAACGCCGCATCGAAGATGGGCGCCTTCACGCCCATGCGCGCGCGGGAGAAGCCGTTGCGCGAGTGGATGCAGGCAATGAAGTCCTCGCGCGGCTGTGTGAAGGAGACGGGCTCCGTCTCGTGCGAGCCGGTCACCTCGAAGTGCCCGCGCTCCTCGAGGCCGGGCACGAGGTCGAAGGGGACGTAGTCCTGGTTCGTCGAGTAGCGGCCGATCAGTGCGGCCAACTCGGCGCTCCACGCATGCAGCGCTTCCCGGCGCTCGACGATGGCGAACACGGCGCCGGGTGCCAGCACGTCGGCGATGCGCGGGAACACCAGGTCCCAGTTCATCCAGTGGACGCTCTCGCCGGCGACCGCGAGCGCGTACGGACCACCGAGGGGAGCCGTCTCCATCGGTGCAGCGAACCAGCGGAGATTGGCAGCCTTGCCCCCCGGTTGCGCGCGGCCTTCCTCGATCATGGCCTGCGATGCATCGACCGCGTCGACCCGCCGGGTATGCGGCGCCAGGGCGCGCGCGAGATCGCCCGTGCCACAGCCGACGTCGAGGATGGCGGTGTCGGCGGCGTCCTGCCCGAGAAGGCTGAGCAGGATCTCCAGGGCTTCCTCGCCGTAGGGCGGGCGGTGGCGGTACGCGCGGGCCATGCCGCGGTCCTGCCACTGTGCGCCGTAGTCCGGCCCCAGGTGCCTGGGCTTCGGTGCGCGCGTGCCGCCGGGCACCGGCTACGTCAGACCCAGCTGGAGCTTGGCTGCGTCGGAGAGAAGGTCCATCGTCCACGGCGGATCCCAGACCAACTCGACGAAGGCGTCGTCCACGCCGTCCACGCTCTTGACCTTGGTCTCGACCTCGCCGGGCAGCGTGCCGGCGACCGGGCACGACGGGCTCGTCAGCGTCATGCTCACGTGCACGCTCTTCAGCTCCTCGTCGTACTTCACCTCGTAGATGAGGCCGAGCTCGTAGATGTCGACCGGGATCTCCGGATCGTAGATGGTCCGCAGCGCCTCGACGACGCGCTCTTCGACCGTGGCCGGCTGCTCGGGCGTGGGGTCTGCGGGCTGCTCGGTGTCGCTCATCGGGCTACTCCGTGGAGACGGCGTCGGCGCTCTTGTCGAGCGCCGCCTGGGTCGTATGCCAGCACAGGGTGGCACACTTGACGCGTACGGGGAACTCGGACACGCCGGCGAACACGGCAAGCTTGCCGAGGGTGGCGAGGTCGCCGTCGGTCTTGCCGGTCACGAGATCGTGGAACGTGTGGAAGAGGGCCTTGGCTTCCTCGAGCGTCTTGCCCTTCAGCAGCTCCGTCATGACGGAGGCCGATGCCGTGGAGATCGCGCAGCCGGAGCCCTCGAAGCGGATGTCCGTGATGCGGTCGCCGTCCACGAGCAAGTGCACGTGGATCTTGTCGCCGCAGAGCGGATTGAAGCCGTCGGCTTCGTGACTGGCCTCCTCGAGGCTCCCGAAGTTCCGCGGGTGGCGGTTGTGATCGAGGATCACCTCCTGGTAGAGATCGCGTAGCTCGCTCATCAGGCAAACACCTCTCGTACCTGCTGCAGTGCGTCCACGAGCGCATCGAGGTCGGCGCGTGTGTTGTAGAGGCCGAGCGAAGCGCGCGACGTGGCGGGCACGCCGAAGCGCTCCATGACCGGCTGTGCGCAGTGGTGGCCCGTCCGGACGGCGACGCCCTCGCGGTCGAGGATCGTGCCGACGTCGTGCGGATGTGCGCAGTCCAGCACGAAAGACAGGACGCCTGCCTTGCGGCGGGCGGTGCCGATCATGCGCAGGCCTTCGATCTCGGCCAGGCGCTGCGTGCCGTAGGCGAGCAGATCGGCTTCGTGCCGCTCGATGGCCTCGAGACCGTGGCTCTGGAGCCACACCGCCGCCGCGCCGAAGCCGACGCCGCCGGCGATGTTGGGCGTGCCGGCCTCGAACTTGGCCGGGACGGGGGCGTACGTGGACTTCTCGAAGGTGACTGTGCGGATCATCTCGCCGCCGCCCTGATAGGGGGGCATGGCGTCGAGCAGCTCGCGGCGGCCGTACAGCACACCGATGCCCGTCGGGCCGTACATCTTGTGGCCCGAGCACGCGTAGAAGTCCGCGCCGAGCGCACGCACGTCGACCGCACCGTGCGGCGCGCCCTGCGCACCGTCGACCACGAACACGGCGCCGACCTCATGCGCCAGGCGGCCGATCTCCGCAACGGGATTCACCGTGCCGAGCGCGTTGGAGACGTGGCCCACGCTGACGATCTTCGTCCGGTCGCCGAGCAAGGACGCGAGCACGTCCATGTCGATGTCACCGTCGTCGGTGATCGGCGCGACGACGAGCTTCGCGCCGGTCTGCTCGCAGAGGAGCTGCCACGGCACGATGTTGCTGTGGTGCTCCATGTGCGAGATGAGGATCTCGTCACCGGCGCCGACGTTCGCGTGGCCGTAGCTGGCTGCGATCAGGTTGATGCTCTCGGTCGTGCCGCGCGTGAAGATGATCTCCTCGTGCTGGGCGGCGCCCAGGAAGGCGCGCATGCGCTCACGAGCGAGCTCGAAGGCGTCGGTTGCCTCCTGGCTGAGCCGGTGGACGCCGCGATGGATGTTCGCGTTGGTCGTCTCGTAGAAGGTCGCGACGGCGTCGATGACGGCGCGCGGCTTCTGCGTCGAGGCTGCGTTGTCCAGGTAGACGAGCGGCTTGCCGTAGATCTCGCGAGCCAGGATCGGCACCTCGCGGCGCACGGCGTCCGCGTCCAGGGTCTGGGCAGGTGTGGTGCTGGAAGCGCTCATTGCGCGTCCTCCGGGCGGTTGGCGCGGCCCTCGAGGCGGCTGGCGATCAGCATCTCCAGACCCTCCACGAGTTGCGGGTCCTCGGCCGCTTCCGTGATCTCGCTCGCGAACGCGTGCACCAGGAGGTTGCGGGCCGTGCGCGGGCCGATGCCGCGCGAGCGCAGGTAGTAGAGCGCCTCCTCGTCGAGGCGGCCGATCGTTGCGCCGTGGGCGCACTGGACGTCGTCGGCGTAGATCTCGAGCTGCGGGCGAGTCTCGGCCACGGCGTGGTCGCTCAGGAGCAGGGTGTGGTTGGCTTGGTCTGCCACCGTCTTCTGCGCGTCCGGCGCGACGACGACGCGGCCCGTGAACGCGCCGTTGCTCTTGCCGCCGAGGACGCCCTTGTAGAGCTGTGCGCTCTTGCAGTGGGGGACCTCGTGCCGGATCACCGTGTGGTTGTCGACGTGCTCTTCGTTGCCGAGCACGTAGAGGCCGTTCAGGTTGCACTCCGCGCCCGTGTCCTGCAGGGCTACGTGGGTCTCGTTGCGGTCGATGGCGCCGCCTAGCGAGAGGGAGATGGAGTCGAAGCGACTGTCGCGCGCCTGCTGCACGGCGGTGAGGCCGACGTGGTAGGTGTTCGTCCCCTCGTGCTGGACGCGCATCGCGCGCACGTGTGCGCCCTGGTGCAGCACGTACTCGGTGACGGCGTTCGTGAAGCAGGTGCCGCCCGCGAGCGCGCCGATGCAGTCGATGCCGTAGCGCTCGATGAACGTGACGCGGCTGTTCTCCCCGGCGACGACCAGCACGCGCGGATGGACCGCGACCGCCTGGCCGACGGGCGAGTGCAGGAAGAGCGTCTGGACGGGCTTCTCGACCACGACGCCCTTGGGCACGCGCAGCACGAAGCCGTCGTAGAGGTAGGCCATGTTGAGCGCGGCGAACGGATGCTTGGCCGGATCGGCGACCGTGCCGAGCTCGGCGCGCAGGTCCGCGTGCTCCTCGTCGCGCAAGGCGGCGCCATGGACGAGCACGACGCCCTCGGGCAGGCCCTCCGTCGAGGAGAGCGACGGCTCGTAGCGGCCGTTGAGGAAGACCAGGCGTGTGCCCTCTTCCACCCCCAGCGTGAAGCGGTGCGCGGCCAGCGAGCCAGGCACTTCGACCGCCCGCGGAGCGATGGGTAGCAGGCTCTTGGCCAGAGGCGTCGTGTTGGTGTAGAGCCAGTCTTCGTGCTTCGGCCCGGGGATGCCCTGGGCGCGGAAGTGGTCCATGGCCTGGCGGCGCAGGTCGTGGAGCCAGGCCGGTGCCGAGGCGCCGGCGGCTTGCTCGAAGCGCTCGAAGTCCGCTTCGAACGCGGTGGCTTGGGCGGTGGCGAGACTCACGCGTTCGCCCCCTCCTCGAGCCAGGCGTAGCCCTTGGCTTCGAGTTCGAGCGCGAGGTCCTTGTCACCGCTGCGGACGATCTTGCCGTCCGAGAGGACGTGCACCACGTCCGGCACGATGTAGTCCAGCAGGCGCTGGTAGTGGGTGATGACGATGAAGCTGCGATCCTCGCTGCGCAGGGCGTTGACACCCTTCGCGACGATCTTCAGCGCGTCGATGTCCAGGCCGGAGTCCGTCTCGTCCAGGATGGCGAGCGAGGGCTCGAGCACGAGCATCTGCAGGACCTCGTTACGCTTCTTCTCGCCACCGCTGAAGCCGTAGTTCACGGCACGGTTCAGCATGGCGGGATCCATCTCGAGGACGGCGGCCTTCTCGCGCGCGATCTGCAGGAAGTCGATCGCGTCCAGCTCGGGCTGGCCGCGATGCTCACGGATGGCGTTCAGACCTTCGCGCAGCAGCGTGCTGTTGGCGATGCCCGGGATCTCGACCGGATACTGGAACGCCAGGAACATGCCTTCGCGCGCACGCTCCTCGGGCGCGAGCTCGAAGAGGTCCTGGCCCTTGTACAGGACCTCACCGGCGGTCACGTCGGCGCCGACGTTGCCGGTCAGCACACGCGCGAGCGTGCTCTTCCCGGAGCCGTTCGGTCCCATGATCGCGTGCACTTCGCCGGGCTTCACCTCGAGGTCGAGGCCCTTCAGCACGAGCTTGTCGCCGGCGGTCGCATGGACGCCGCGTACAGAGAGGAGGGGGTTCGTGTCGTTGGTCATGTCGTATCTCGCTGTCGAGCTTCGCGGAGCGAAGCAACTATGCCTCAGGGTGCGCTCGGCTGCCGGCTACGGAGGCATCCGCCACGCGTCGGGTCCGTGGGGCGAAGGCGCCGCACAGCCGGCGAGTCCGCCGCGTGGTCGGGCCACGCAAGGACGAGAGCGCAGCGGCCGGCGAGGCGCCGCCGAGCATCCACGGAGCCGCATGTACGTACTTCATGATGCGTAGGCCCCTAACCCACAGCGCCTTCGAGGCTGACGCTTAGGAGCTTCTGGGCTTCGACCGCGAACTCCATGGGCAGCTCGCGGAAGACCTCCTTGCAGAAGCCGTTGACGATCAGGTTGACCGCGTCCTCGGTGCCGAGGCCGCGCTGGTTGAGGTAGAAGATCTGGTCTTCACCGATCTTGCTGGTGGACGCCTCGTGCTCGAGGTGCGCCGTCGGATTCTTCACGTCGATGTACGGGAAGGTGTGCGCGCCGCACTTGTCGCCCATGAGCAGCGAGTCGCACTGGCTGTAGTTGCGTGCGCCTTCGGCGCCCTTCAGCATCGTGACCGCGCCGCGGTAGGTCTGCTGGCCGTGGCCGGCGGAGATGCCCTTCGAGATGATCGTGCTGCGCGTGCGCTTGCCGATGTGGATCATCTTGGTGCCGGTGTCGGCCTGCTGATAGTTGTTCGTGAGCGCGACGGAGTAGAACTCGCCGACCGAGTCGTCACCCTGCAGGATGCAGCTCGGGTACTTCCACGTGATCGCCGAGCCGGTCTCGACCTGCGTCCAGCTGATCTTCGAGCGCGCGCCGCGGCACGCACCGCGCTTGGTGACGAAGTTGTAGATGCCGCCGACGCCGTTCTTGTCGCCGGGGTACCAGTTCTGGACGGTGGAGTACTTGATCTCCGCATCGTCCAGCGCGACGATCTCGACGACCGCAGCGTGCAGCTGGTTCTCGTCGCGCATGGGGGCCGTGCAG
>JAHEIK010000147.1 GCA_024639415.1 Planctomycetota bacterium | reverse complement strand
CGCAGGCAGCGCAGGCCGCGCCTGCGCGCCCTGCGCGGGCCGCGCCCCGGTCCGCGCGCAGCGCTGCGCCCTCGACGCCTGCGAAGCCCGCCCCCGAGAAGCAGGCGGGTGAGAAGCAGGCGGGTGCGAAGCAGGCGGGTGCGAAGCAGACGGGTGCGAAGAGGCCCGCCGAAAAGCAGCCCGCCGCAGAGCCCGCAGACACGGCGGCTGCCGAGAAGGGCGCCGCGGCCAAGGAGCGCGAGGGCGAGCCCAAGCGTGGGGAGCGGCAGCAGCCGAAGGCGCGCTTCCCCGTGCTCGGCCTCGTTGCGGCGCTGCTCGTGCTCGGCGTCATCATCTTCGCAGTCAGCGGGCTGGGAGGCGGCAGCCAGGACGATGCGGAGCGGCTCTACGCCGAGGGCAAGCGTCTCTACGACGCCAAGGACTACGCAGCGGCCCGCGTGCCGTGGCGCCAGCTCGCCGACGACAAGACGGCGGGCAAGCTGCGCGCACGGGCGAGCGACGGCCTGCGTCTCATCGGTGACGTCCAGCGCGAGATGGACTCACGGCTCGAGCGTGTCTGGTCCGAGCGCCTCGACATGACGCCCGACGCCTTGGCCAATGCGCGGCGCCGGTACCTCGAGAGCTACGGCGACGACAAGGCAGCCGCCTTCGACGAGCTTGCTGTGCGTGTCCGCAAGGCCCAGGCCTGGTGGAAGGACGAGAACCTCACCAAGGCGCAGGCCGAGGTCGCCGAGCACCAGCGCCTCTCGTTCTTCGCGAAGGCGCGTGCCGTCTGGAAGCGCGTCCAGCGTGCCGCGCCCGCGGCCGTGGACGTGCTGGCCGAGGTGGACGCGGGGCTCAAGCAGCTCGAGTCGGATGCGGATGACAAGGCCGCGGAGTATGTGCAGCAGGCGCGCGACTGGAACAAGGACGGCCGCACGTTCCGCAGCAAGAAGCTGCTCTCCGACATGCTGCCGCGCTTCGAGGGCTTCGCCGCCCGCGCCATGCTCGAGAAGGCGTGGAAGGAAACGCTGATCGAGCACGCCAAGCCGGTCGTGATCGAGCCGACGCGTCCGGGTCCCGATGGACCCCGGCCGACGCGCCCCGACAAGCCCACACCGCCGCCGCCCACGAGCGAGGATCAGCGCCGGGCGCTCGAGAAGCGCGCCTCCGACCTGCTCGCCAAGGCGGGCGAGAGCCTCGCGAAGCGTAGGTTCGCGGCTGCGGCCAAGATCGTGCGGGACGACGTCGCGACGTTCCCGCCCGGCGACGTGCGGACGCGGCTCGAAGGCAAGGCCGCCGACTTCGAGCTCGCCGAGGACGGCCTCGCGCAACTCGTCGCGCACATCAACGCGAACCCCGACCGCTACCGCGGTGTGAAGATCGCAGCGCGTCTCAGCGTGTCGCTCATCGGCGCCGACCGCGAGACGGTCAGCGCGAAGGTGAGCGGCGGGAGCAGCAAGCATCACTGGTCACGCCTCGGCGTGAGCGCGTTCGTGAAGCTCGTCGATCGCATGCGCCCCGGCAAGACGGCCGCCGTTCCCGCTGCGGCTCTGCTGCACGCGCTTGGTGCGACCGTGCCATCGGAGCGCGTGCTGTACGCCGCCGGCGAGCAGGGCTACCCCACGAGCGGGATCTTCCCGCTGCTGGCGCGTTGGCGCGGCGAGTCCGTGCCCGAGGGCGGCTACGTCGTGCACAAGGCGCGCTACGTCACGCCCGCCGAGCGCGAGCACCTCATTCGCGAGGAGCAGATCGCAGCAGCGCTCACGCTGCTGGAGAACCGCGACGCGGCCAAGCGCAAGGCCGCCTACGCGGAGTTGCTCTCCATCGGGGAGCCGGCGCAGGAGCGCTTCCAGTCCGCGCTCCAGAGCCGGCGCGCGTACCTCGTCGACCAGATGGTGCGCAGCAAGTCCTTCACGGGCAGCAAGTACAAGGGGAAGCTGCTCCAGATGCTGGACGCGCGCCGCAAGCACGCGCTCGTCCTGATCTACGACGCGCAGGCCTACCCGTACCCCAATCCCGGCAAGAAGAACCAGAAGGAGGTCGAGGCGCGCGTCGACCAGGTGCGCGAGGTGTGGGAGCGCCCGTTCGACCTCGTCGCGCAGTGGGACAAGAAGCTCGGCGAGCACCTCGCCGGGATCACCGAGGTCGACGAGGTCCTGGCGCAGGTCGACAGCAGCTACGCGCCCGACCTGCAGGAGATCAAGGACCGCATCAATCAGGCCATCGACGTGCCGTCCTCGGCCGACCCCGACAAGCGTCCGTACTCGCTCAAGGTGCTCGTCTACAACACGACGCTCAAGACGACCGCCACGCCGATGGAGAAGCAGAACGTCCGGTCGGTCAACGACTACCGGATGATGATGGGCCTGCTCGCCGTGAAGATCGACGAGAAGCTCACGCGCGCCGCCCGTGGCCACAGCCGCCACATGGCCACGAACAAGTACTTCGCGCACAACGTGCCCGGGCAGTACGCCACGCCCACCAACCGCACGCCCGGGGCTCGCGCCAAGCAGCAGGGCTTCGGCGGCGGCGTCGGCGAGAACATCGCGCGCGGCCCCAGCACGGGCCACGGCGCGTTCATGGCCTGGTTCCGCTCGAGCGGGCATCACCGCAACATGCTCGGCCGCGGCTGGCTGCTGCTGGGCTGCGGCCGCGCGAACGGTTCGTGGTGGACGCAGAACTTCGGCGGCGGCAGCAAGTCCCTGAAGGCGCCCGACGCGCTGCCCGACCCGGAGCCGGCGTACGCCCCCGACAAGGAGGGGACGGGCAAGCCGGATCGCCCCGACATGCCCTTCGAGGTGCCGGACGAGGTCCCGCCCGGGGATCGCGAGCCGCCTGCAGACGAACCCGACGACGTCCCGGACGACGACGCACCGAACGACGGCGGCCGCTAACCGCGCAACTTGCGCATCGCCTGACGCCGATCGGCTGTAGCTTCGGACGCGTGACGCTCCAACTCCCGCTACTCGTCCCCGCCATCCGCCTCGACCGTGACGACGGCACCGAGGAAGCGACGGCGCTGCGCCGCGCCGCGCAGCCCTGGGTCGCGGGCTTCCTGCTCTTCGGCGGCGACGTCGAGCAGGTCACGCGCCTGACCGCGCAACTGCGCGACGTCGCAGGACGCCCCATCTTCATCGCGTCCGACATGGAGCGGGGCGCCGGCCAGCAGGTGCAGGGCCTGACGCGGCTGCCCGACGCGGGCATCGTCGGCATCGGCGGGCGGCCCTGGGACGCCTTCATGCTCGGCCGCCTGACGGCCATCGAAGCGCGCTCCGTCGGCATCGACGTCGTCTTCGCACCGTGCGCCGACGTCCGTAGCACCCTGGACAACCCGATCCTCGGCAACCGCTCGTTCGGCTTCGACCCGAGTCGCGTCGGCACCTTCGCTGCCGCCTACGCCGACGGCATCCGGGCGGGCGGGGCGCTCGCGTGCGCCAAGCACTTCCCCGGCCACGGTGCGACGGTGCAGGACAGTCACGACGCGGTGCCCGAAGTGGGAGACGCCGCCCACGTGCTCGAAGAGCGGGATGTCGCGGCGTTTGCCAGGGCGCTCGCCTCCGACGGCTGCCCGAGCATCATGACGGCGCACGTCGCCTACCCCGCGCTGGACCCCAGCGGCGCCATCGCAACGTTCTCCAAGCCCATCGTCGACCGCGCGCGTGCGCTGGCTGCGCCGCAGGGCGACCTGCTCGTCTTCACCGACGCCCTGACCATGGCCGGCGCAGGGGTCGAGGGCGGCGAGCCGGAGGCCGCGCGGCGCGCCTTGGCGGCCGGCTGCGATGCGCTCCTCTATCCGGAGGATCCGGAGGCCATCGCCGAGGCGCTTGCGGCCCCCGGCTTCGCTGCTGCCGACGACCTGGCGCGCGCCGCGCAGCGCATCGCGTGGTTCCAAGGCCTCATCCCCGAGGAGCACCCCGCGCTGGATGCCACGGGCGAGGCGGCGGAGAACGCGCGGCGCGTGGCCTTCAGCGCACTGGACATGGTGCCGGGCTTCGCGATGAGTCCGGAGATCCACGCCGTGCTCGTGATCGACGACGACGACATCGAAGACCGCGGGGCCGTCATCGGCGCGTTCGCCAAGCGTCACGCGGTGCCGTTCGAGCTCGTGCGCTTGCCGCGCGGGGAGACGCCGGCGTTGGCGGCTGTGGACGGCGTCGCACCCGCGGACGTGGAGCGCGCCCTCGTGGTCATCGCCTCGGCGCGCGCCTGGAAGGGCTGTGCCGGCGTCAGTCCGGCCTGCCGTGAACTCGTGGCGACCACGCGCGCGACCTTGCGGGCGCGCGGCGAGAGCACGAGCGTCCTCTGGCTCACGCCGCGCCCGGAGAACGCGCTCGATGAGCACCTGCCGGGCAGCGGCCCGCAGGTCGAGGAAGCCATCGCCTTCCGGCTGTTCCCGGACGAGGAACCTCCGACCTGGGACGTCCTCACGTGATCGCAGCGCTGCAACCGCTCGACTGGATCATCGTCGGCGCGTACGGCGCGGCGGTCGTGCTCATCGCCACGCTGGCCAAGCGCAAGCAGAAGGACTCCGAGGACTACCTGCTCGGCGGCCGCTCCCTGCCGTGGTGGTTGATCGGCATGTCGATCATCGCTACGGCCTTCAGCACCATCTCGCTGCTCGGCTGGACAGGCAAGGGCTACAACGACGGGCCGCGCTGGTTCCAGTTGCAGGCGGGGGAGCTGGCGGCGATCGCGGTCGTCTGCGTGCTGTTCCTGCCGTTCTTCGCGCGCCTGAACCTCACGACGGCGTACGAGTACCTGGAGCAGCGCTTCGGTCCGCGGGCGCGCTGGCTCGCAAGCGCGCTCTTTCACGTGACCGTGCTCGCGCGCGCAGGTCTGTTCCTCTTCCTCACGGCGCGAGCCTTGGCGGTCTTCACCGACATCGAGGTCGAGACGAGCATCCTCATCGTGGGACTGGCCGCGATGGTCTACAGCAGCACGGGCGGTCTCGGCGCCGTCGTCTGGACGGACGGCCTGCAGCTCCTGCTCGTCGTGGTCGGGGTGACGGCTTCGATCGTGCTGATCCTGGGTGACCTGCCCGGGGGCCTGGGCGACGTCATCGATCTCGCCTCAGCGCCGGAGCGCAACCCGGCCGTGAACTTCGATCCAAGTCCTGCGCAGTGGCCGACGTTCTGGAGCGGGCTGCTCGCCTATGGCCTGCTCGCGCTCTCGGTCGCGGGTACGAATCAGCAGGCGGTGCAGCGCTACCTGGCCTGCAAGGATCTGCGCGCCTCGCGGCGCGCGGCGCTGCTCTCGTGGGCGCTCGGAGCGCTCATCGTGCTGCTGACCCTCGGCATGGGCATGGCTCTCTATCTCAAGTACGGGGGCCGTCCGCTGGCGTCGGATGACGTCTTCTCGACCTTCGTGCGCGACGATCTCCCGACGGGCCTCGCTGGGATCATGATCGCCGCGGTCTTCGCCGCCTCGATGTCGAGCATCGACTCCTCGATCCACTCCATGGCCACCGCAACCCTGGTGGACTTCGTCGAGCGGATCCGTCGGGAGCCCTTGGCCGACGCCAGGCGCCTGCGCGTAGCCCGTGTGCTCACCTTGGTTTACGGCGTCCTGGCCGTCGGCGCGGCGTTCTACGCGATGCGCCAGGGCAGGGATGTGATCGATCTCCTGCTCACGTGGCTGGGCTTCCTCGCGGGCCCCATCCTGGGGCTGTTCCTGTTGGGCATGCTGACCCGCCGCGTGCGCGAGTGGCATGCGCTGGTTGGCGTGGTTGCGGGCTACGGCCTGATCCTGCTCGTTTTCACGGACAAGGTGCTCTCGGTGGCGGGGGCGGCGGGCGCGCCGACGACCGTTGCCGGGAACCTCGGCGTGCACGGAATCTGGGCTGCGTTCAGCGGTTGCGCAGTCGCCTTCGGCGTCGCTTGGGTCATCGCGTTTGCCGGCGGTGCAAGAAACACCACCAATCCGGCGTAACCTGTTGGTCCTCAGTTAGATACGGATGTCACGCGACGGTAAGCCCGTTCTTGACACCCTATTCGCGCGGGACGTACACTCCCGCGACTGCAAGTGCCGGAGTTCTCGGTACTTGGCGAAATTCACGACGCGGCTGGGGCAGCGGGCACGAGGGAGTCCGTCCGGCCAATCCGCGTCGCCGTTGAAGGGAGGACTTCATGGGGGCAACCCGCCTTCGTGTCGACATCGGGCTCGTAGCCGCTTGCGCGCTTTTCGTAGCCGCCATCTTCATGCCCACCATCGCGTATGCGGGGCAGGAAGATCTCAAGGACGCGCTGCAGGAATACGCCAAGGGTGACTACGGCGCCGCGCTGCCCAAGCTGCGCGCGTACGTCGAGAGCAACCCGGACGATTCCGAGGTGTACGCCGTTCTCCTCGAGACGGAGAACCGCGTGCTGATTCGTGCTCTCGCCCAGGGCGGTGAGCACGAGCGCCTCATCAAGTACTTGCTCAGCAAGAGCAAGCCGATGGAGCGTGACGGGCTCGGCGACGATGAGGTCAAGGCCCTCGTCGACGAAGCCGTCAACAGCAAGGACATCACGGTCCAGCGGTCCGCGCGCGCCAAGCTGCGCGCCGCCGGTGAGCGTGCCGTCCCGCACATCTACCCGTACCTCGCCAGCGAGGACGCGGACACGGCCGTCAATGCGATCCTGGCCCTGCGCCAGCTTCACAGTGACGCGACCGGCCCGCTGTCCGAGTGCCTGGCCTCGGACAACGCCCGCGTTCGCGCGTATGCCGCCACCGTCCTCGGTGACATCGGCGACGCTCGCGGGATGCCCGCGGTGGCTCGCGTCGCCGGCATGGACGAGGACCCCGGTGCCCAGGAGAAGGCGGCCAAGGCGCTCGCCAAGCTCGGTGGCAACAAGGGTTCCGTCGCCGACGCCTACGTCAGCCTCGGCAACAGCTTCTACTCCCGCGACCTGAACGTGGTCAACGGCTTCGACGCCATGAAGGACATGTGGCGCTGGGAAGATGGCGGCCTCGTCCGCTACGAAGTCCCCGCGTACCTGTTCCCCTTCCAGCAGGCCGAAGAGTGTGCCGCGGATGCCCTGGCCGTTGATCCGGGTCACATCGGCGCGCGTGCCCTGCTCGTGCGTGCCCTCCTCGCCCAGAAGGTCGAGGGCGAGGTGCTCACGGCGAACGGCGGCTCGGCCCCCGAGGGCCTCGCCGGCGCGTTCGACCTCGCTGCCAGCCAGGGCTTCGGCGCGGCCACGGCCGCCCTCAAGGCCTCGATGAAGGCCGAGGACTGGGACGTCGCCGTGGAGTGCTGCTACCTCGTGGCGGCTTCCTACGGTGGTGAGGACCTGGGCGGTCACGCCCTCGGTCACGCCCTCGCGGCTCCGCAGAAGCGCGTTCGCTACGCCGCGGCCATCTCGGCCCTGCGGATGAGCCCGAAGCGCGGCATGCCGAACGCCGACAAGGTCGTTGCTCTCGGTGCGCAGGCCGCATCCGAGAGTGCGATCCGCCAGGCGCTGGTCATCGACGACAACGAGGCCACCCGCTCGAAGGTCCTGATGGCGCTCCACCACGGCGGCATCCAGGCGTCTGGCTCGGCCAAGGGCACCTTCGGCGTCATGCGCGCCAAGATGGCGCCCAGCCTCGACGTGATCGTCGTCCGCGCCGACCTCGGCAGCAACACGGCCGTCCCGTCCGCTCGCCACAGTTCCTCGTACATGGTCATCGACGAGATCCTCGCCGACGCCCGCACGAAGGACATGAAGGTCATCGTCCTCGTCCAGGACACGAGCGAGAACAAGGCCGACGCCATCCGCGAAGGCTTCAAGAGCAAGTACGGCGACAAGATCCACGGCTTCATCACGGCGCCCATCGTCGAGTCGACGGCCTACTCGGCCGTCTCCGCCGCCGCGGCGGACAAGGATCTGAACCCGGATCAGGAGCGTGCGAACGAGCTGGCGGCCAGTGCTGCTGATGCGTTCGCCAACGTCGACTTCTCCTGCAAGTCGTTCGACCTCACCGTCGCGATCGAGCCTCTCTCGACCGCAGCGACCGAGGGCCCGACGGCCGCAGTGAAGATCAACGCCACGCGCGCGCTGGGCAACCTGCGTGTCGGTGGTGCCGACGCCCTGATGAACGTGCTCGCCAACGGTGACAGCGACGAGCTCAAGGCTGCTGCAGCTACCGCCATCGGTGGTGTGCTCAGCGCCGTCGACGGCACGCCCGAGCAGATCGAAGCGCTGATCGGCGCCTCGAGTGCCGGCGGCGCGGTCGGCAAGGCTGCGCTGGCCGCTCTCGGTCAGGTCCGCAACCTGACGCCCGAGCAGCGCGTGAAGATCTTCGGCACGCACCGCCTGAAGGTCGCGAACAAGGGTTCGTAGTACCAAGCACCAAGCATGAAGGGCGGCGGGTGCTTACGCACTCGCCGCCCTTTTTCGTTTTGCACGCGAGAGCGTCGATCCTCTCGCTGCGTGCGGCCCCGACTCGGCCGGTCGTCCTCGACGTGCAGGAGCACGCCTCCGGCGCCCGCCCTCGCCGAGCCTCGCCCTCGCGTCGGTCTCGACGCTCTCGTGGCGGTGTGGCGTCGATCCTCTCGCTGCGTGCGGCCCCGACTCGGCCGGCCGTCCTCAGCGTGCAGGAGCACGCCTCCGGCGCCCGCCCTCGTCGTGCTCCGCCCTCGCGTCGGTCTCGACGCTCT
>JAHEIK010000146.1 GCA_024639415.1 Planctomycetota bacterium | reverse complement strand
ACCTGCGCACGGGCGAGACCGTGAAGGGACGTCCGCTGCGCGACCGCAGCGACAAGGACGTGCTCGTCATGGAGGACTACCTCAGCGGCGCCGTACGGACGCTCGCGTGGGCCGTGATCGAGCCCGAAGACAAGCAGCGCCTGCAGCGTGGCTGGGGCTGGGAGAACGCCGCCCTCGAGGCCGTGAAGGGCCACAGGATTACGCAGTTGCTCGCCGGCGGCTCCACGCAGGAGATCCGCGGGCTGATCGTCAACGAGGACGACGTCTACTACCACGTGCAGTTGGGCGGTCGTGTCGTCAAGGTGCGCAAGGACCAGGTCTCCGAGAAGGTCGAAGAGGACATGGATCCCCGCGACATCTGGAGTCCCGAGCAGCTTGTCGAGCGCTTCATGGAGGAGCTCGGCAAGAAGAACGGCGTGGACCTCGAGAACCCCGACGGGCACGTGCACTGGCGCATCGCCGAGTACGCGCGTACCGCGGGGGACTTCGAGACGGCCAAGAAGCACTACGAGGCATGCGCCAGCGACGAGACGTACCAGAATGCCACCGTCGCGAAGCAGCGGCTGGCCGACGTGGAGGCCATCCTCCGTGATGCGGCGGCGCTCAAGGGCCTCCGGCAGATCCGCATGCAGCTCAGCCTGCGCAGCTTCGCGAAGGTGCGTGAGAGTCTCGAGGCCTTCCCGGAGGAGCACCCCGACGCCGGAGAGCAGATCCAGAAGCGCCTGGAGAAGATCAAGAAGGACTTCGTCCAGCGCCGCGCCGAGTTCTTCCAGCTCGAAGCGAAGATCAACTTCCCGAAGATCCTCTTGAAGCTCATCAAGGTGAAGGTCCAGGAGAAGGACGTCGGCATCAGCGACGTCACGGCGTGGACGCGCCGCGAGCTGCCGGATCAGGCCTTCGAGGCCCTGGCGGTGAAGCTGCAGGCGCGCGACGAAGCGGTCACGCCCGAGGAGGCGCGCGCCTTCTGGGAGAACCGTCGCAAGTCCGGCTGGAAGACCGCCAGCTATGGCGGCGGGACGTTCATCGTCGAGCCGCCGAAGATCAAGCCCCCCAAGCGTCGGCCGTCGCGCCGGACCAAGGGCCGCAGTGGTGGCGCTGCTCCGCAGGTGAAGATCCCCAAGCCGCCGACGCGTGACCAGTGGTGGGCCGCCGCGGCCACCAAGGAACGCGTGCCGTGGGTCATGGCGTTCTTCGTCGAGAACTCAGGCCTCTTCGACGTGGCCGAGGAGGCGAAGTACAGCCTCTGCCCGAAGTGCAACGGCGCGGGGCTCGAGACCAAGGCGTTGCAGACGGGCGGGTCGATGGCCTACCTGTGCACGCGCTGCGGCGGTGCCCAGCGCGACAAGCGGGTGAAGTTCCGCTGATCCCCGCTGCCCCTCTGACGCGCGCCTTCGAGAGCGCAGAAGAGGAACCACAGAGGACACAGAGAGCACAGAGCGCCGCCTGAGGCCGCGCAGGCCACCCAGTACCCGCGGCGCCAACCTCCGTAGCACCTTCGGATGAGGGCGCCGGCGACCACGTCTAGGGGCAGCCGATCGCGGCCACCTACCCGGTGTGAGAGCGCATGGAGTCTGGCGCTTCGGAGCCAGGGCTCGCTCGGTGTCCTCTGTGGTTGGTTCCGGTTCCGGCCGGACGCATGGGCCGCCGGGGCGCGGAGATCGACTCACCGCCCACCTCCGCGGTTCTCAAGCTCCTCGGGCCCTGTACCATGCTCGCGATGCCTCGCCTCCTCGCCGCCCTTCTCGTCCTCGCCGTCCTGGCCCTCGGCCTGCAGGCCTCGGCTGCGCCGGACCCCGAGGCAGCCGCGCCCAAGGTGCCCGCGCCGAAGAACCTGCGCGAGGTCGGCGACCGTCTCGACGAGCTGAGCGTCCGGATCGCGAAGATCGTCGAGGAGGCGCGCAAGGACCCGGACACCGCGCGCATCAAGCTGTACACGTCCTACACCCCCGACCAGATGAAGAAGACCCGGGGCCGCGTCCGCGCCGAGGACCTCGTCCGGTGGATGGTCGACCCCAAGAAGAACTTCACCACCGTGCGCCAGGCCGCACAGCGTGCCCTCCAGGAGGGTGCTCAGTTCCGGGGCGATCCCGAACTCTCCCGAGGCGAGAAGCAGGGTTCCCGCAGCAAGCGCGCCTACTTCACCGAGAAGCACCTCATCAAGCACTTGGGCGACGACGACCGCCTCGCTCGGGCCCTGGTGCACGACCTCCTCAAGAAGCTGTGGGGCACGACGGGCCTGCCCGAGATCGACCGCTACAGCCCGCTCAACGACAAGACCTGGCGTCCGGCCATCAAGAAGTGGCCCAAGTTCCTCAAGAAGAACTGACGCCGCCCCGCGCCCCACGCGTCCGCTTCGCCCCAGGCCCCGCGCCGGTAGGATGGGAGGATGCTGCGCCCGGCCTCCCTGCTGGTTTCCCTGCTCGCGTGCCTGGTCGTCTTGGCCGGTGGCGGGCTCTCGGGTGCCTGGGCCGACGAGACGGGTCCGCAGCCCAAGCCGCAGGCCGAGCCCAAGCCGCAGGCCGAGCCCAAGCCGAAGGCCGAGCGCCCTGTGCGCGCTCCGCGCAAGCCGGCTCCGAAGCTGGGGCCGCCCCGCGCGGGCAGCTTGCGCGACCTCGGGCTGCAGCTGGACAAGCTGGCCGTGCGCATCGCCAAGACGGTCGAGCTGGCCGGCCGCGATCCCGACGAGTCCGTGATCGACATCTACCTGGCGTACAGCTTGAAGGAACTCAAGAACCGCAAGCGCCAGGTCCGCGCGAAGCACTTGATCGCCATCATGGTCGACCCCAAGAACACGCTGCCCCTGCGCGAGCGGGCGAAGAAGGTCGTGCAAGGCGGGACGTTGCGCGGTGATATCGAACTGAGTGCCACAGCGAAGCGGCGGGGCATGCAGGAGCGTGCCTTGTTCTGCCGCACGGAAGTCGTGGATCACCTCAAGCACGACGATCGCGAGTCGCGGCGCCTCACGGCGGAGTTGCTGCGACGCTGGTACAAGGTGAACGTCGTGGCGGCGATCCTCGCCTACAAGGTCGACGAGAAGAAGACGTGGGGCCGCGCCATCTCGGCGTGGAACAAGGAACTGAAGAGGCAATAGGACAGGCCGTGCCTGCCTCCCGATCAGCTTCCGCGATGCGTGCCGCACGGCTGGCTGCGGGCATGCTGCTCGTAGCCATGCCGTTCGCCGTTCTGCTGCTTGCCGGATGTCATGCGGTGGGGGCGCCGGATCGTTCGCCCGCGCTGTCGGGCAACGAGCGGGGTGCGGACGCCTCCGGCCCGGTTGCCGAAGTGCGGGGACGCCGACTGTCGAAGGGCGAACTCGCGGACTGGTGGTTCGATCGCTATCCGGAGGAGTACGGTCGCACGCTGAATGCGCTCGTCGACGAGCGTCTGGCCATTGGCGAAGCACGCGAGCAGGGCGTGCGCGTGCCGCGCGAGGCCCTGCGCAAGGCCGTGGAGGCGGAAGTGTCCGCCCGCGGCAAGCAACTGCAGGCTGTCTACGGGAAGGAAGCGAGCCTCGAGAAAGAGGTGCGCCGAGCGTACGGCGTGGACGTGGCCACATGGCGCCGTGACGTGCTGGCTCCGCGCCTGCATGCCCACCTCCTCATGGAGCGCGTGATCCGCTGGGACACGCGCCGACGCGAGCGTGTCCACGCGCGGGTGATCGTCGTTGCCGATGGGGCGCAGGCCGCCGACCTCGTTGCGCGCCTGAGGCGAGGCGCAGACTTCAGCCTGCTGGCCGCCCGCGAGTCGCTCGACCCTTCCGGCAAGCGTGGTGGTGACCTGCCCCAGATCGGACGCGGGGATCTCGCCTATCCGGAGGTCGAGAAGCGCCTGTTCGCGGCCCCGGCGGGAGGGCTGGTCGGCCCCTTGCAGGTCCTTGTCGAGGGCCGTCCGCAGCACCACGTCTACAAGGTCATCCAGCGCACGCCGCCGTGGCAGGGCGGCATGGACGCCCACTGGCAGGCACTCGAGAAGGACCTCGCCGCGCGGCCGGTGGCGCAGGGGGAGTACGAGCGCTGGCGCGTGCGCATCCGGCGCGACGCGGGTGTGCGCTTCTACCGCCCGGACGGCCGTCTCTGGCAGCCGCCCGCAGCCAGATAGTCCGGGCGGGCGTGGTGGGCGGCGAGTAGCCTGTGCGGCCGTGAGTGACGAACAGCCCCCGATCCACGACGCAGGCGACGACGAAGCGCCCGAGGGCGCCTCGCCCCCGGAGGCCGCGGGCGACTCGCCCGACGCGTCTTCCGTCGACGATCTGCCCGGCGACGATCTGCCCGGCGACGATCTGCCCGGCGAGGATGAGTCGGCCGCCGAGGAGGTCCCTGCTGCGGACGCAGCGGAACCTGCGCCTGAAGACCCTGCGCCGGAGCGCAAGAAGCCCGAGTGGAAGCCTCCGCCGCCCGAGCGGCTCGAGGGGGCCATCGAGGCCCTGCTGCTGGTGGCGGGCGACGTCGTGCGTGTGGAGCGTCTGCGCGACTTGCTGGGGCTGCAGTCCGTCCTGCCGATCCGCGAGGCGGTCGCCGCGATCTCGGAGCGCTGGGCCGCAGCCGGGCTGGCGTTCGAGATCGAGCAGGTGGCGGGCGGAGTCCGCGTCGTCACGCGCCCGGAGTACGCGGAGTACGTGGGGCGGCTCAGCCGCCGCCCCGCCAGCGACAAGCTGAGTCGAGCCCAGCTCGAGACGCTGTGCATCGTGGCCTACAAGCAGCCCGTGGGGCGCGCGGAGGTCGAGCGCGTGCGCGGCGTACAGGCTGGAGATCCGCTGCGCGCCCTGCTGGAGCGCCGCCTGCTGAAGGTCGTCGGCCGCAGCGAGCAGCCCGGTCGGCCGCTGCTCTACGGCACGACGCAGCTGTTCCTGACGGCATTCGGGCTGAACGATCTCAAGGATCTACCCGCTCCGAAGGACCTGCAGAAGATGTAGGCAGCGCCGCGCTGCGCCGCTCCTTACCCCCTCACCAGCTCCCCCTCACGTCGTGGGGGATGGCGGGCCCGGCCACTAAGCCGTGTAGGGGCACCCCGAGGTCCGCCGCAGGCGGTCGGAGTGGTTGCCCGCCCCGTGCGTTGTCAAGGGCGCCTTGCGAGATCGGGCGGGCCGGGCAACCACTCACCCTTCGCAGACTCAGGCTTCGGGATGCCCCTACGACGCCCTCACCAGCTCCCCCTCACGTCGTGGGGGATGGCGGGCCCGGCCACTGGGCCGTGAGGGAGAGGGAGTGAGGGCGTGAGGAGGTGGCGGGGCAGCGCCGCTGCGCGGCGCTGCCCCGCAGGGAATGAGCCTCCCGAGCCTCCGTTCCTTCCCTGAGGTCCCTCCTTTGGGGCTCCACAGAGCGCCGGTATCCTCGGCGGCTTCCGCATCGATTTACGCCTCGGAGCGCTCCCCATGGGCCGATTCAAGAGACTCTACAAGCGATACGAGCGCCACTTCCTCCTGGCCATCGTGATCATCCTGCTCGCGAGCTTCTCCATCACGGGGGCGTTCTCGTGCCAAGACCGCGGTCCGAGCCGGACGAACGAGCTGGGCGGTTCCTTCAACGTCGCCCCCGGCGAGCGCCAGGAGATCGACGACCGCGAGTTCGACCGGACCTTCGCGAAGTGGTACGACTTCCAGTACGCGATCCGCATGCCCTCCCGTGAGTTCCGCATGCTCACCGAGGGTCTCCAGCTTCCCGAGCGCTTCAAGGCCGCTTGGTCGCACGTGATCACGCTCGCGGCCGCGAAGGAAGCCGGCTACCACGCCGGCGACCATCAGGTTGCCTCCGCCGTCGAGGACATGGTCGGCTTCGCCCTGCTCTACCGCGCGCGTCTGCCCTGGTCCAAGCCGAACTACCAGCAGTTCCTGGCACAGAACTACGGGCGTGGCAGCCAGTCCGAGTTCGAAGAGAACGTGCGCGAGGTGGTGCTGAAGGATCAGTTCCTGTACCCGCTCGTCATGAGTGCCCGCTACCAGGTGCCCTACGAGCAGGCATTCGAGGCCTGGCGCCCCCAGCGTGAGCGCGTCGACCTCGAGTACGTCGCGCTTCCTGCAGCGCCGTTTGCGGATCTCGTCCGCAAGGAGGAGATGACCCGCGGGACCATCGGCAAGCAGGGCGATCTGCTCTCGCGCGTCGCCGCCGCATCGGCGGCCATCCGCCGCGTGCGTGCGCGCGTCGAGACCCACAAGAAGGCCAAGGGCAGCTTCCCCGCGAAGCTCGAAGATCTCAGCAGCCCGAGCCAGCCATTCAAGGTGGCCGACGACGCGTGGGGCAACCCCCTGCGCTACACCGTGACCAGCGAGGCCATGGACCTGCGCAGCGCCGGCCCGGACGGCACGTTCGACAACGCCGACGACATCACGTCGGCGACCCAGGAGCAGCTCGACACGCATGGCAACCTCTACGAGCTCGCCGACAAGCTCGGGCAGCGGCGCGCGGCGACGGAGGCGTGGCCCAAAACGCTCGCAGAGCTCCAGAAGGGCGGGGAGAACCAGCTGCCCGGTCTGGTGACCTCGCTCAAGGACGGCTGGAAGCGCGACTTCGAGTACGTGCTGGGCGAAGGCGACAAGGCCCCGACGCTCACCTCCCGCGGTCCGGACGGCGAGCTTGGTACCGCCGACGATATCCAGCTGGGGCTCGAGGAGGGCGCCGTCAAGGTCGCGCCGGGCGCCGCGCTGCAGCCTTTCGTGCTCACGGCACTCCGTGACGCGTGGGACCGCCCCCTCACCGTGCGCATGAGTCGCTCGCAGCCGCCTACGTGGAAGGTCGCGAGCCTCGGCGCCGATGGCGAGGAGGGGACGGACGACGACCTCACGACCGGGAACGCACAGCAACTCAAGATGTTCTTCAACGGGGTGCAGGCTGACTACGCTCTGCCCGCCCGTCGTAGCTTCGAGACGTTGTTCGTGCACCTACCGCTCGTGAGCGACGCCGCCCTCAAGCGGCTCTGGGAGAAGTACCCCCAGCACCGGCCCACGGACGAGGAGAAGCTCTACGAGTACTGGCGCTCCTACAAGGGCGAGCAGTTCTTCTACAGCGCCGAGGACCCGCGCGACCCGGAGACGGGGCATGGCGCCGAAATGGCCAACAAGCTGGCGCCCGAGGCCAAAGCTACGCTCGTTCCGGCTGCCGACATCTTCCCGGCGAGCCTGTCGTCCGTGAAGGACGACGAGCCGAAGAAGGGCGACGAGCCGAAGAAGGACGACGAGCCGAAGAAGGACGACGGCAGCGGCGATCCGGCCAAGGACGAACCTGCCGCAGATGAGGCGGACGATACCGAGGCCGCGGACCGCAAGATCTTCCTCGAGAAGGGCTGGCGCGAGATCGTGATCCGCGAGCTGTTCATGGAGAACCTGCTCAACGATGTTCTCACGCGCTGCCGCGAGAGCCGCCTTGCGGTGATCTCCGCCGAGACGAAGCTGGCTGCTTGGACGAGCGAGCGCGAGGCCTACGACAAGGCGCTCGCAGCGTGGGAGCAGGCCAACGCGGACAAGCCCGAGGACCAGCGCGCACCCAAGCCCGCCGCGCTCAAGGCCGAGAAGCCCGTCGTACCTGCCGAGCTGACGTTCGAGTCCGTGTTGAAGGACGAACTCGCCGAGCTGATCGCCTCCGGCGACGAGAAGACGCCGGCCGCCATCCAGTACTGGAAGACGCCGACGCTCATGAGCCGCGAGGAGTACGAGAAGAACGAGAACTTCGGCGGCGGCCTGCAGTTCGAGCTCACGCGCCTCAAGGAGGACGGCGAGTACAACAGCATCCCTGCGCAGCTCAAGGACCGCCTGACGAAGGTGCTCGTGCGTCGTATCGAGTTCAAGGACCGTGAGCCGCAGGCGTACGAAGACGTCAAGGACAAGGTCTTCGAGCGCTTCGTGGAGCGGCGGCAGATGGACCGCGCAGCGAAGGAGCTGACGACCCTGCAGAAGGACGCTGAGAAGGCCATCGCCGCGCTCGGCTCCGAGCCGGAAGCCGGAGCGCTCCAGGCCGCCTGGGAGAAGGCGCTCGCCACGTGGTTGGAGGAAGTCGGCGGTCTCGCCATCGTCGAGAGCACGGGGCCCTTCATCGGCAACGTGCCCCCGCCCGCGATGGAGGTCGAGGACGAGCAGACCTCTGAAGAGAAGGCGCTCATCGGCCGTCGCAACTTCGTCTGGCGCGTCGGCTACTCGACGGTCCGTCCCGCACCGTCGCCGAAGGACACCGTCTCGGCGAAGCCGGGCGCGTTCGGTCGCAGCGTGCTGCGGGATCCGGTCGAGGATGACAAGGGCACGGGCAGCGCGTACCTCGTGCGCGTCAAGGCGCGTACCTATCCGAGCAAGGCCGAGTTCTCGCCGCGTCGCTACGCGCAGCACCTCAGTGGTGTCGTGTTCGGCGACTTGCGTCGGCTGGGTCGTCAGGCCCGGCTCAGGGACCGTCCCGGCGCCCTGTTCAAGGCGCTCGCGAAGTACTACGACGACATGGCCTGGATGAAGACGACGTTCAGCCTCGAGACCAACACGGACCTCGAGCAGTTCGAGAAGGACCAGCAAAACCGCTAGGCAAGACGCAAAGAGGGCAAAGAGCGCAAAGGCGGAGCTGGGCCGCCGGCTGCACTGGGTCACTCGTCAGAAGAGAACCACAGAGAACACAGAGGACACGGAGCGCAGCCCCCGGG
>JAHEIK010000586.1 GCA_024639415.1 Planctomycetota bacterium | reverse complement strand
CGCGGCAGCTGGGGCCTGGGCTTCTGGCTGGCCTTCATCGCCAGCATCGTCGGCGCCTTCGCCGTCTACCTCACGTTCAACCCCGACCTCGCCAAGAAGCTCGCCGAGGCGGCCAAGTCCGACGACGACGACAAGCCGGCCGAAGACAAGCCCGCCGACGCGTAAACGCACCTCCGGTTGCCTGTAGGGGCGCCCCAAGGCCCTGCGCTCTGCGCAGGGCCGCGTGCGCGCCCGGCGATTCCCATCCCGCGCTGCACGGTGGCCGGGTCACGCCGCCGCCTACCGCCCCCACACCGTGGTGTGGGGGTGGTGCGCGTACCACCCGTACCACTCGCTCATCAGCCCGCGTAGCGGCGTGAGCTGCGCGCCCTTCAGGCGCCCTGCGGTGCAGCGCCCATCCAGGGTCCAGGTGCTCTGCGTCTCGACGTCGCGCCAAGCGCCCCGCGTACGCTCGAAGCGCAGCGCCTGCCCACGCACGGTGCGCTCGAAGGCCGCGGCCGAGCGGGCTTCGGCGTCGAACCAGACGGTGATGTCCAAGCCCCCGAGCCGCTCGTGGACGAGGGGCGTGCGGGCCAGCGCCTCGAACGGGTAGGCGCGTGCCTCCCGGCCGCCGACCACGACGCCGTACACCAGGTCCGACGGCGCGAGGCGTTGGTCGGTGGTCTGGATCGTCCGACCGAAGGAACGCGGGAGGAACCCCGAGCCGCTGCGGGCGCCCTCGCGCGAGAAGTAGCCCAGGTCACTGGGCTTGCCCACGAGGCGGGCCTCGGGCGCCAGCACGTCCGTCTCCGGATGCAGCCGCCGCCAATCCGCCCAGGTCGTGTGGCGCCCGGTGCCGGCCGCGCGCAGGCGCGTGCCCTGCAGCGTCCCGTGGAAGCACTCGCCCGTGAGGTGCATCCACAGCGACTGCGTCTGGTGGTCGTAGAGCACGGCCGTGCCCTGCCAGATGCCCTCGAAGCCGAAGGTCAGCCGCTCACCGTCCACCATGGGATCGAAACCGACCCCCGACGAGCAGATCACTCAGTACGTGACCGCGATGGGGATCCCCCGGACGACGTCGTTCACCACGTGGTGGTAGCTGATCATCGGGATGGGGTACGCGCGGGCCTGCCCCTGCACGAGGACGCCGAAGACCTCGTCATCCGGGCGCAGCCACGCCGCCTCTCCGGCCGGCACGGTCCGCGGATCGGTCGCGGGCAGGAAGCGATCGTGCTCGATGAGGAACTGCGAGCGCGGGAAGCGGCCGAGGCGTGCCTCCGTCACCTGCTCGGCAGCGGACTTGGGCGCCGGCTCGTCCTCGCGTCCGAGGAACCACCAGAGGCCCACCAAAACGTCGATGAAGACCAGAAGCCCGAGCAGGAGCCGGCTCATGCGGGCACTACTTCGCGTTCTTCGGCGGGCGGCCGGTACGGAAGACCAGGTCCCAGAAGGGCGAGCTGACGCCGTACATGCGTCGCGGCCACTTGTGGTGGTGTGCCAGGTGCCAGGCCTTCAGGTACTTGCCCCAGCGGGACTTCGGCCGCGCGTGGTGCGTGTAGTAGTGCGTCATGTCGTAGACGATGTAGCCGGTGAGCAGTCCGGCCATCGTCGCGAGGGCTTGCGCCATCGCCAGCGGTAGCAGCAGGAGCGCGAAGATGGCGCCGGCCACCAGGAAGCCGACGAGCGGCGGGAAGACCAGCCGCGTCGGATCCCACGGGTCCAGGTGGTGGATGCCGTGAGCCATGAAGTGCATCTTGCGACCGAACGCGCTCCGGGGCCGGTAGTGGAAGACGAAGCGGTGCAGCAGGTACTCCGTCAGGGTCCAGAGGATCAGCCCGAGCAGCGCCCACAGAACGGCCGCCCCCCAGGCGAGCCCCGCCCAGGCACCGGCGGCGATGAAGAGCCCGAGGACGACGGGTACCCAGATCATGAGGATCAGCGGCCAGCGCGGATGGCTGAGCGACTCGAGCAGGTTGTTGCGGAAGATCCGCAGCGACTCGGGCCAGCGTGCGGCGAGGGCATCGTCCGCCGCCAGCCGCTCCTCGTTGGCCTTGCGGGCGCCGTTCGGCGAGATGCTGTCGTGCACCCACGCGTCGTAGCCGTCGCCGACCGGCCCCAGTTGCGGGAGGATCGGCTCTCGAAGATCCGGGCGGCGGGCCTCGTCCTGCTGCGCAGCGGCGGTCATGGTGTCTCATCCCGGCCGGGCCCGTCCCAGCGTCGGTGCGGATTGTACCCTTCGCAGGGCCGTTCGGGCAGGTGCTCGGCGGAGGCGAGGAGATGCACGCATGACGCAGGGTGGCGGGACCAAGGACCAGTTCACGATCTGCACGCAGGACTGCCGTGGCCGCTGCTGCCGCTACATCACCGTGGAAGTCCCTGCGCCGCTGGGACGCGCGGATTGGGACGAGATGCGCTGGTGGCTCGCACACGAAGGCGTGCTGGTCACGCAGGACGAAGACGGCTGGCTCCTGCACATGCCCACGCGCTGCAGCAACCTGCGCGCGGACAACGCCTGCGGCATCTACCCGCACCACATGGGCACGTGCAAGGAGTACGACGGCGCCACCTGCGAGTTCACGGGCCCGATGGAGTACGACCTGGAGCTGCGCAGCGAGCTCGACCTTGCGCGCTACATCGAGCGCCGCAAGCTGGCGCGAGCGCGCCCCGTCCTCAAGGACATCCGG
>JAHEIK010000145.1 GCA_024639415.1 Planctomycetota bacterium | reverse complement strand
GGCAGCGCCGTAGGGGCATCGCGAACCCGGAGCGAGACGTAGTCGAGCGGCAGGGTGAGTCGTTGCCCGGCCCGTGCGTTGTCGTGGGTCTCTCGCGGGAACGGGTGGTCGGGCAACCACTCACCCTTCGCGGACTCAGGGCTCGGGATGCCCCTACAGCCTCCTGGCGGACGTGATGCTGGTGCTGTGAGGGGCAGCGCCGTAGGGGCAGCGCCGTAGGGGCATCGCGAACCCGGAGCGAGACGTAGTCGAGCGGCAGGGTGAGTCGTTGCCCGGCCCGTGCGTTGTCGTGAGTCTCTCGCGGGAACGGGTGGTCGGGCAACCACTCACCCTTCGCGGACTCAGGGCTCGGGATGCCCCTACCGCGTTTCCTGCCGCTCCTCCAGCGCCTCCCAGCGCGCATACGCCTTGGCGATCGCAGCCTCGAACTCTCCGAGGCGCTCCTGCGCCGTCGCGATGCGCTCCTTCGATCCCTTGAAGAAGTCCGGCGCCGCCATCAGCTCGTGCAGCTTGGCGAGCCCGGCCTCGAGCTTCTCGATGCGCGCGGGAAGCGCTTGGAGTTCCTTGCGCTCGTCGCGACTCAGCGACGCGGCAGGTCGCTCGGCCTTCTTCGCGGGCGCTGCCTTGCGACGCTGCGGCTGTGGCTCCACCACCCGCCGCTGTTGCAGCCAATCGGAGTACCCCCCCGCATAGGCGCCCACCTTGCCGTCGCCTTCGAGAACGAGCGTACTCGTCACGACATGATCCAGGAGTTCCCGATCGTGGCTCACGACGAGGATCGACCCTTCGTAGTCGGCCAGCAGATCCTCGAGTACCTCGAGAGTCTCGACGTCGAGGTCATTCGTGGGCTCATCGAGCACCAGCAGATTCGACGGCTTGCAAAACAGGCGTGCCAACAAGAGTCGATTGCGCTCGCCGCCTGAGAAGTGGCGGATCCCACCCCGCGCCTGATCGCCCGAGAAGAGGAAGTCGCTGAGGTAGCTGACGACGTGCCGCTCCTTGCCGTTCACGCGCACCGTCTGATCCCCGCCGCTCACGTTGTCGGCTGCCGATACCGTGTCGTCGAGCGTGGCGTGCAGCTGATCGAAGTAGGCGATCTCGAGATTCGCACCCAGCTGCACGCGCCCTGACTGCGGCTTCAGCTCGCCCAGGAGGAGTCGCAGGAGCGTCGTCTTCCCGGAGCCGTTGGGCCCGACGATGCCCACGCGATCGCCACGCAGGATCTCCGTGGTGAGCCCCTGCACCAGCAGGCCCTCGTCCCACGTGTAGGAGAGATCCTCGGTGCGCAGCACCACGCGGCCCGACGGCGCCGCCGAGGACGCCTCCATGCGGACCGAGGCCGACCGTTCCCGGCGCGCCGAGCGATCGTCGCGCATCGACATGAGGCGCCGGACGCGCCCCTGGTTGCGCTTGCGACGCTCCCGCACGCCGCGCCGGATCCACACTTCCTCCCCGGCCATGTGCTTGTCGAACTGGCGATTGCCGCGCCGCTCGACGTCGAGCTCCGCCTCCTTGCGCTCGAGGTAGCCGTCGTAGTCGGCGGGATAGCGCGTGAGGCGCCCTCGGTCGAGATCGAGGATTCCCGTGGCCAGGTTGCGCAAGAACGCCCGGTCGTGCGTCACGAAGAGCAGCGTACGCGCCTGGCGCCGCAGGAACTCCTCGAGCCAGCCGATCGCCTCGATGTCGAGGTGGTTCGTCGGCTCATCGAGCAGCAGGACGTCGGGATCGCTCACCAAGGCCCGCGCGAGCAGGGCGCGGCGCTTGAGCCCGGCCGATAGCTCGGCGACGAGCGCCGTCGACTCCAAGCCGACGCGGGAGATGGCGGCTTCCGCGGCATGGACGCTGGCCGACACGCCCTCCAGCGCCAGGTCGAGCACTGTGCCCTGCAGCCCCTTCGGGACGTGCTGCCCCAGCGACGCCACGCGCAAGCCCGCATCCCGCACGATCGCACCCTCATCAGGAACGAGCGTGCCCTGGATCGCCTGGAGCAGCGTGGACTTGCCCGCGCCGTTGCGCCCGAGAACGGCCAGGCGCTCTCCCCGCTCGAGGACGAGATCCACGGCGTCGAGCACGGGCGGTCCGCCGAAGGCGACCGTGGTCTTCTGGAGCTGGATCAGGGGCACGCGGCGCTCACGCGTCTTCCGCCGCGAGCTTCGCGAGGGTCTGGGGACCGATGTTGTGCGCTCCGGCGAAGCCGGTGACGAGGCGACCCCGCTCCGGCCGCAACTCGCACAGATGGAAGTCGCCCAGACCGAAGGTCATCTCGCTCTGGGGGAACTTGGCGACAAACGCGGCTTGCGCCGTCGTCCAGGCTTCGCTCCCCCGCTCGAGACGCCGCACGCTGCCCTGCAGGAGCACCCGCGGGACTTGCAGGGCATCGATCTCGCCATCGTCAGGTTGGTGGATTACGAGGCCGAAGTCGGCACCGTCCGTCAGACCACGCGTGTGCTTGGCCAACTCGGAGACGTGCACCAGGAAACCGCTCAGGTCCGGCCGCATGGCGTAGGGCAGCAGCGACGCGTAGGGCTGCCCCTCGGCATCGACGGCCACGGAGAGCACGCGGCTCCCCAGGATCAGGTTGCGAAGTGTGGTGCGGGCCGCGTCGTCCATGGCGATTCCTCGAAGACAGGACGACAGGGTAGCTTGGTCTTCGGGTCAGGCGACCTGGTGCATGTGCACGTCCTGCTGCGGGTAGGGAATGCTGATTCCCGCGGCGTCGAAGCGCAACTTCACCTGCTCCGTGACCTCGCTCCAGACGCCCCAGTAGTCGTCCGTCTTGCACCACGGGCGCACGTTGAAGTTCACGCTGCTGTCCGCCAATGCGGAGACGACCACCTTGGGCGCCGGGCTCTTCAGGACCTTCGGGTTCTCGGCCAGGATCTGCTCGAGCACTTCCTTGGCCTGCTTGAGATCGTCGCCGTAGCCGATGCCCACCACCAGGTCCACGCGACGCGTGTCGTTGGCGCTGTAGTTCGTGATCACGCCGCCCATCAGCTTGGAGTTGGGCACGATGATGCGCTTGTTGTCCTTGGTGTTCATGATGGTCGAGAACACCTGGATCTCCTCGACGTCGCCCAACGTACCGGCCGCCTCGATGAAGTCCCCCTGGCGGAAGGGGCGGAAGATGATGATCATCACGCCCGCAGCCAGATTCGAGAGTGAGCCCTGCAGGGCGAAGCCGATCGCCAGGCCCGCCGCACCGATGATCGCCACGAACGAACCGGTGCTGACGCCGAGCCGGTCCAGCGCAGAAATGACCACGAAGGCCAGCAGCATCATGTAGATCATGTTGCCGGCAAAGCCCGAGAGCGTCGGGTCGACCTTCGCGCGCACCATGACCTTGCGCACGATGGCGCGGATGATCTTCGCGCCGATCCAACCGATGACGAGGATGGCCACCGCACCGATCACGTTGGGGCCGTAGTTCAGGGCCACGGTCTTCGCCTTCTCGAGGATCTGCTGCCAGTCCATTGCGTACGTCTCCAGCGGGCACAACTGCCGCAGGCGGCAGACGATACCGATGCCCCCGGACGGCGCCGCGTGGCGTAGGATCGCGCCATGTTCAACCTGGACGATTGGGTCGCTTCCTGCGCCCACGAGACGATGGTGATCCAGCGTCTCGCCACGCAGCTTCCGGACGGTGCGCTGGCGTACCGTCCCACGCCGGGCCAGCGCTCCACGCTGGAGCTCATGCGCTACATGACCTGCATGAGCTCGATGGGCGTCGCCCGAGCCGTCGACGGCGACTGGGAGCGTGCCGGAGGCCTCTCCGCCGCGGCGGAGAGCGTGGCAGCGGGTGACTTCGCAGCGGCCATGGACGCGCAGATGGAGTTCATCCGGACCGAGGCAGAGTCCTTGCGGAGCCGCCCGCTGGCAGACGAACCCTGTACGATGCCCATCGGCACGCCGTGTACGACGGGCCAGTTCCTGATCAACGCCGTCCTGAAGTGCTTCACGGCGTACCGGATGCAGTTCTTCCTCTACCTGAAGTCGGCCGGCGCCCACGAGCTCAGTGCGTACCAGTGCTGGTTCGGCATCGACCCGCCCGAAGAGAGCTGAGCGCGCCGTGCGGGCCCTGGGGTGGTGCGTCCTGCTCGCGGGCGTGCTCGCGTGGCCGGCCGCGCGCTTGGCGGACGCGCTCTACGGCGTCGACGTGACGCTGCTGAGCGGCATGCGTACGGCAGCCGAGCGCGCAGCGTGGCTGGAGACGCGCTGGCATCCGGAGCACGGGATTGCAGCGCTCTACGGCAACTCCGCCTCCGACGGCTCCGTGCGCGTGCTGCTCACGGACCGCTCGCGCCTCATCGAGCCGGTGGAGGCCCCCACGCTGCTCCTCCTGCCCCTGGGCCCGGGCGACGTAGCTCCCCTGACGTCACGGACGCTGCGCTTCCGGGCCGCCATGGTGGGGCTGGCCCTCGGACTCCTGGGCGCGCTGCTGCTGGTGAGGGCTCGCAGGCTCGCCGTGGAGGCGCGCATGAGCGCAACCGAGCTCTAGGCGCCTCACGGCGACCTCAGACTGCGGGGTGAGCCGCAAGGAGCGCGCTAGGCCCCCTTGGCCTCCACCTTGGCCTTCTCGACGGCGGCGATCAGGGAGTCGACCTCGACCGTCTTGGCCGCGTGGTCCGTCGCCTCGGTGATGCGATGCATGTGGTCGACGAGCTCGACCGTATCCGCGCAGGGCGGGCACAGGCGGATCGTCGTCGGCGTCGCTTCGTGGAAGACAATGCGCTCGTACTCAGCGTGCTTATGGCAGACATTGCACAGCATTCGGACTCCTTCCTCACAACTGGCAGATCCGATGCTACAGGGCGCACGCCTCCCGGGGAATCACGATCGGGCGGCGCACCGGCCCTGAGTCCCTCGGGCGTGGCCGCCGGGCGTCCGCGCACCCATACTGGCGCGCCCGAGGAGCGACTCCCCCATGACCACGTCCGCTCTCCTGCTCTGCGCCGCCGCCTGCCTTCTCTTCGCCGCCTGCGGCAGCGAAGACGGCGCCGGTCCGACGCATGCACCCGCAACAAGCGCCGCTCCAGGCCGACCGCTGAGCGCTGCCCAGGTGAGCCGCTTCGCACGCGTGGCTCTCGCCGGCATCTCTCGCGAGTACCCCAACAAACCCGGCTTCGTGCTGACGGGACCTGCGGCGGTCCGCGGCCCACGGGCTACGCACCCCGCGTTCTACGGCTGCTTCGACTGGCACTCCGCCGTGCACGGCCACTGGATGCTCGTCCGCCTGCTCAAGCTGCATCCTGAGTGGACGGCGGAGCGGGAAGCCGTCATCGCGGCGCTGGACGCCAACCTGAGCGCCGAGAATCTCGCGACGGAAGCCGCATGGTTCGACGCCCCGGAGAACCGCAGCTTCGAACGCACGTACGGGTGGGCCTGGCTGCTGCGGCTCGCGCAGGAGTTGCGCACGTGGGAGCATGATCTTGGACGCAGCTGGTCCGCCAACCTCAGTCCGCTCGAGCGGAAGATCGTCACGCTCGCCAAGGCCTACCTGCCGAAGCTGACGCTGCCGATCCGCTCGGGCGAGCACCGCGACGCCGCGTTCGGCCTCGCCCTCTTCCTGGACTACGCACGCGCCGTGGGCGACGCCGAACTGGCGACGCTCTGCGCCGCGCGGGCCAAGCAGTGGTACGGAGAGGACGTCGACTATCCGGTGCGCTACGAGCCGTCAGGCCACGACTTCTTTTCCGCCGGCCTGAACGAGGCGGATCTCATGCGACGCGTGCTGCCCGCAGCCGAGTTCCGTCGGTGGCTCGACGCGTTCCTCCCAGGCCTCGCCCGACAGGACCTGGGACCGCTCGCCGTCCCCGCGCAAGTGAGCGACGTGACGGACGGCAAGCTGGTGCACCTCGCTGGGCTGAACCTCACGCGCGCGTGGACGCTGCGCGGTATCGCCGGAGCCTTGGCAGCCGGCGACGAGCGGCGCGCCTGGCTGGAGGCGGTCGCCCAGGCCCACACGGACGCCGGCCTCGGCTACGTCTTCAGCGGCCACTATGCGGGCGAGCACTGGCTTGCGAGCTTCGCGGTGTACCTACTCACGGATGCCGGCCGCTGAGGAACGCTGCCGCAATTGAATGCGGGCGGCGCGCCGAAGCGCGCCGCCCGCAAGCGTTCGTCAAGGGACGAGGCAGGCTACTTGCCGCAGGGGCAGGTCTCCTTGCCGCAGCCACTGCAGTCCTTCTGGGGCTTGCCGGTGCAGGGGCAGGGCTTGTCCTTGGCGGCAGCGCCCGTCGTGCCGGCATCGCCGGTCGGAGCGGCGGCACCCTGGGCCTTGCTCTTGTCGCAGCCCGAACCCGAGCAGCTCTTGCTCTTGTCGCAGCCGCCGGCCTTCGACTTGTCACAGCAGCCCTTGGACTTGTCGCAGCTGCCGCAGCAGGGCTTGTCGCTCTTGGCGGAGGTGCCGCTCGTGCCGGCATCGCCGGTCGGAGCCGCCGCGCCGGAGGCCTTGCTCTTGTCGCAGCCCGAACCCGAGCAGCTCTTGCTCTTGTCGCAGCCACCGGCCTTCGACTTGTCGCAGCCACCGGCCTTCGACTTGTCGCAGCCACCACAGCTGGACTTGGCGGACGTACCGGTCGCACCGGCGTCGCCCGTGGGCGCCGCGGCGCCGGACTTGCTCTTGTCGCAGCTGCTGCAGTCCTTGGCCTTGTCGCAGCTCGAGCAGTCGCCACCCTTGGCGGCGGCCATCTCCTTGAAGAAGCCGACCGTGCGGTCAGCGTTCCAGCCGTCGGCGACGAGCGCGTCGCGCAGGCCGGCGAGCTTGGCATCCTTGGCGGTGAACCAGTTGCGCCACTGCTTCTCGCCCTTCTCGGTCGAGGGGCAGCCGCAGTCATCAGCGACGTGGGAACCGACCCACTTCAGGATCGAATGCATGGGCGAAGGCGTCGCGGTGGCGGGCTTCTTCGCGGCGGTCTTCGCCTCGGCGGCGGGCTTGCTCGCGGGGGCGTCGTCGCCGGCGAAGGCGATGCCACCGGCCACGAGGGCCAGACCGAGAACGAGAGCAACGATGGTGTTGCGCATACGGGGAGATCTCCAGAAAGAGGGCTTCAAAGTCAGCGGCCGAGGCGGCCCCGCGGCGCGGGTGCCGAATCAGCGCATGAAGCGGGCGATGGTAGCAGCGACGGCGGCGGGAACAGCGCAGAGCTCTGGGACCATGGGCCGGGATCTCCACAGACCCCAGAAGATCGGCCTCTCAGCGGTGAAGCGGCCTGAAGGGAGACCAACCCACGCACTAGCATTCGGGCAGGTTGACGGCTACGGCCAGGCCGCCCTCGCCGGTCTCCTTGTACTCGCGCCGCATGTCGTCGCCCGTCCGCTTCATCACTTGGATGACGCGATCGAAGCTGATGAGGTGCTCTCCGCCGGCGTGCAAGGCGAGTTGCGCAGCGCTCCACGCCTTGGCAACGCCCATCGCGTTGCGCTCGATGCAAGGCGCCTGCACGAGGCCCTTCAGAGGATCGCACGTGAGCCCCAGGTTGTGCTCCATCCCGATCTCCGCCGCATATTCCACGTCGTCGGGACTGCCGCCCAGGATCTCGCACAGCGCCGCCGCGGCCATCGCCGTGGCGCTGCCGACCTCGCCTTGGCAGCCGACCTCCGCGCCGGACAGACTCGCGTGCGTCTTGATGAGGCTGCCGAACGCACCGGCCGTGGCCAGCGCGCGATGCACTGCGTTCCGATCGAGCGACAGGCGCTGCGCCGCCTCGCTCAGCACCGCCGGAACGATGCCGGCCGCACCGTTCGTCGGAGCAGTGACGACGCGCCCCCCTGCCGCGTTCTCTTCGTTGACGGCGAAGGCGTAGGCTTGCGCCTGAGCGATGTGCTCGTAGCCGGTGCCGAACGCGCCATCCGCGACGCGCCGCATCATGTCGCCCGCCCTACGCTTGAGGCCGAGCCCCCCGGGCAGCGCACCGCGTCCGGCGAGTCCACGCTGGATGCACGCCTGCATCGCGTCCCAGACCCGGTCCAGTCCGGCGCCGATCCTCTCGGGTGTCCCGTCCCACGCCACTTCGTTGGCCAAGACGAGATCGCCGATGGCGAGTCCGGCTGCGTTCGCAGCGTCCACCAAGCTGTCGCCGTCCGAGTACGGGTAGCGCGGCGCGGCGACGTCGTCCGTGGCCGCCTCCCTACCGGGCGTGTCGATCTCGCGTACGAAGCCGCCCCCGACGGAGCACCACGTCTGCTGGAACACGATCGTGTCCGTCTCGTCGAAGGCCGTGCAGACGAGGGTATTGGGATGCGGGAGCACCTCGCCGCGGTAGGCGCGGTACGGCAGGAAGATGACATCGTCCGCGTGCACCGCGCACCAGGGGCTGCGGGAGGCGGGCTCGAGCGTGCCCGCCTCGGGCAAGCTGTGCAGTGCGTCCACGTCGCACGTGTGGGGCCGCCACCCGAGTAGACCGCCGAGCACGGCGCCATGGGTGCCATGGCCGCGGCCTGTTGCACTGAGGGAGCCCTTGAGCTCGACGCGTACGCGCGCGGGCACGACGCCGCGCTCCATGCACGCATTGCGGAACCTGCGCGCCGCCCGCATGGGACCCACGGTGTGACTGGAACTCGGCCCCGGTCCGATGCGGTAGAGGTCGAGGAGGCGCGTGGTGATGGCAGCAGGCA
>JAHEIK010000144.1 GCA_024639415.1 Planctomycetota bacterium | reverse complement strand
AAGATGAACGGCTCGCGCGAGGAGGCTCGCAGCTGGGCTCTAGCAGCCGCGGAGGCGGCCCAGGACAGCCCCAACGAGGCGGCCGTCTTCCCCCCCGATCCGTGGCTCACGACCGTGGCTGAAGCCCTGGCCGGGGCAGGCGGTTCGGTCGGCCTGGGCGGTCAGGCGTGCTCCTGGGAAGCCTCCGGCGCCTTCACGGGGGCGACGGCCGCCGCGATGCTGGCTGAGGCGGGCTGCAGCTATGTGCTCTGCGGCCACAGCGAGCGCCGGCACGTCTTCGGCGAGACGGACGCGAACGTCGCCGGATCCCTGGTCCGGGCCCTGGAGGCCGGTCTCACGCCCGTTCTGTGCGTAGGCGAGACCATCGAGCAGCGCGCGGCGGGCGAGACCCGCAGCGTGCTCCTGGCCCAGATCGATGCGGGTCTGGGGGCACTGCGCGGCGCCGAGGACCCCCTCGTCATCGCCTACGAGCCCGTCTGGGCCATCGGCACGGGCAAGGCCGCGACCCCCGTCGAGGCCGCCGAGGCGCACGCCTGGATCCGGGAGCGGGTGGCCGAGACGGATGCCGAACGGGCAGCAGGGGTCCGAATCCTCTACGGAGGAAGCGCCAGCCCGGACAACATTGGCGGCTTCCTCGACGTTCCCGACGTCGACGGCGCATTGATCGGTGGTGCAGCGCTGGATCCGGCCAAGTTCGGCCGCATGATCCGGCACGCCTCCGTGGACGCCTAGACTGCGGGACTGAATCGATTCGACGGTGCGGGTGCCTCGGTGCGCCCACGCCTGCCCGGGAGACCTGCGGTGCCCAGCTACGACCTACTCGCCTCCACGCTCCAGCTCGGTGCCGTACTCGAAGTCGTGCGCGGCGCGATCATGGTGATCTTCATCGTCATCAGCTTCCTCGTGATCCTCGTCGTCCTCGCCCAGGAGGGCAAGGGTGGCGGCCTCGCCGGCGCCTTCGGCGGGGCGGGCGCGGATGCATTCGGCGTCAAGGCGGGCACGGTGAACAAGTTCACGGCATGGCTGGCCGGCCTCTTCCTCGGCCTCGCCCTGCTGCACGCCGGTCTGAGCACGGCGACGACCGAGCTCGGCACGCTCGAGACCGACCAGTACGACACGGCTCCCGCAGGTGACGCCGAAGAGACCAAGGGCGGCGAGAAGGCCCCCGGCGTCGCGCCCAAGGGCGGCGGCGAGAAGAAGGACGACGGCGAGGAGCCGAAGTAGGTTCCCCCATCGAGGGTCCCGCAGCCACCATGGCCGACGCTTCGACCACCAGCGACCCGGTCTGCTCCATGACCGGCGCCGGCACGTTCGTGCTGGAGTCCGCGGCCGGACGCATCGAAGCGGAGGCGCGCAGCGTCAACCACCGCTTCCTGAAGACCACGCTGCGCACACAAGGCCCGCTACCCAGCGCCGGACCGCTGGTCGAAGACGCACTCAAGAAGGTCGTCCGACGCGGCCACGTCAGCGTGCATCTGCGCTTCCGCCCCGCGACGTCGGCCGACGCCGCGGCATGGATCGACGACGAGGCATTCGCCCAGGCCGCCAAGCACTTGGCAGAGCTCTCGGCGCAGCACGGACTCGGTGCTGTGCACCCGCGCGACGTCCTGCGCGTTCCGGGTGTATTGATCGAGGGCCGCTCCGGCACGGACGAGGACGCGCTCAAGGCCGCCCTGCTGGAGACGGCCGCCGGTGTGACCGCCGCGCTGCAGACGGCACGTGAGCGGGAGGGTGCGCTGATGGCCCAAGAGGTCGAAGGCCTCCTGGACAGCATCGCGAGCTCGCTGACCGCCATCGAAGGCCGCGCCGGCGAGGTCCCCGCGGCCTACCAGAAGCGCCTGCTCACCCGCCTGGACGAGCTGCTCAGCGGCAGCGGGGTGGAGCCGGATCCGGCGCATGTCGCGCGCGAGTGCGCGACGATGGCCGAGAAGTCCGACGTGCGCGAGGAGATCGCCCGCGTCCTGGCGCACCTGCAGCACGCTCGCGAACTGCTGGCCGCCGGCGGTCCCGTGGGCCGCAAGCTCGACTTCCTGGTGCAGGAACTGCACCGCGAGGCGAACACCATCGGCTCGAAGACCAACGACCTGGACCTGAGCCGCACGGTGCTGGATCTCCGCGCCGCCATCGAACGCCTGCGCGAGCAGGTGCAGAACCTGGAGTAGCGACCGTGAACGACCCCGAACCCCAGGCCGCAGCACCGCGCGAGGCCCAGCGCCTCGTCGTCGTGTCGGGGGCCAGCGGTGCGGGCAAGACGTCGGTCGCGCACCGCCTCCTCGAAGACGCCCGCTTTGCCCGCGCCGTCACGGCGACGACACGTGAGCCGCGCGAAGGCGAGCAGGACGGCGTCGACTACCACTTCCTGACCGCGGGAGCCTTCCACAAGCGGCTCATTGCGGACGACTTCCTCGCCCCCGCCGAGGTGTACGGCCACTGGTACGGCACGCCCCGGGAGAACGTTGAGGCGATCCTCGCCTCCGGGCGACACTGCATCCTCGTCATCGACGTCCAGGGCGTCGAGGACATCAAGAGTTCGGGCGTCGAGGCGCTCTACGTGTTCGTCGACGCCCCGAGCTTCGAGGAGCTGCAGCAGCGCCTGCGAGGTCGCGGCGACGAGGACCCCGAGAAGATCAGCGCCCGCTTGCGAGCGGCGCGCGCAGAGTTGGACAAGAAGGACCTCTTCGACCGGGTCCTGGTGAATGACGACATCGATCGTGCGGCACGCGAGGTGGCCGACTGGCTCGGCCTCGAGCTCGCCTGATCGCACGCACAGAAGGAGTTCCTCATGGAGGAGAAGATCCGCATCATCGACGAGCTCGAGCAGAAGGTCGGTGGTCGCTTCCTGCTGACCGCGCTGCTGCAGAAGCGCGTCCGTGAACTCGTCGCCGGCGCGCCCCGCCTCGTCGAGATCCGCTCCGAGAACCCGATCGACATCGCGATCGAGGAGATCCGCGCCGGCAAGATCGATCTGACGCCGGAAGACGCGGACTAGCGCACCATGGCCACAGCGAAGGCTCGCATCGTCGTCTGCGTCGGTGGCAGCATCGCCGCGTGGAAGGCCTGCGACTTCGTCTCGAAGCTGGTCCAGGCCGGACACTCGGTGAACGTCGTCATGAGCACGGCGTCCGAGCGCTTCGTCCGTCCGCTCGCCTTCTCCGCGCTGACGCACGGCCCGGTCCTCACGAACGGCTCGTGGTTCGAGGCCGAGGGCGCGGCCATGCACTTGCGCATCAGCGAGGAGGCCGACCTGCTCGTGATCGCTCCGTGCACGGCCAACCTGATCGGGAAGTTCGCCCACGGCATCGCGGACGAGATCGTGAGCACGACCTACTTGGGCGCGACCTGCCCCGTGCTCATCGCCCCGGCGATGAACCAGCGCATGTGGGCCGCCAAGCGCGTACAGGCCAACATCGAGATCCTGCGCGCGGACGGTGTGTCGTTCGTCGGCCCGGCGTCGGGCTACCTCGCCGAGGGCGACAGCGGCCCCGGCCGCATGAGCGAGCCGGCGGAGATTCTGGCGGCGATCGAAGGGCAGCTCGGCGGGTCGTAGAGGAATCGGGCCTCTGCCTCTGCCCCGGCCCCACGAAGGATCGAGCCCACGGTCTGCACGGAGGCCGATGCCACGATCACGGTTGCGCACCACGCCGCGCGCGCGCCCCCACGTTCGGTCTAGAGCTGGTAGACGTTCCGCGCTCCCGCGCGGAGTGTTCGTCGCGCCGCGCGGCGATGCCGCGTCCGGCGCTCCGGCAAGGAGGGGCTACGCGCCCCTCCTTCCGAACCTCCTCGCGCAAACGGGTGACAGCGTGCTTGTCAGCACGCTGTCAGGGCCCCCTCACCTCGCCTTCGCCTCTGATGAATCCGGAGGCCCGCGGACCCGATTCATCGGAGGATGGCCCGTACCACCACTGCCGCAGCGTCCCGCCCCGCCCGCTCCTCCGACCGAGCCGCAGAGCCCGAACCCGTCGGGCTCGAACTGGCGGGCGTCGCCCTCGCGCTGGGAGGCATCCTGCTCGCGGCGGCCATGCTCACGCTGGCACCGGCCAGCGCAGGTGGCCTGCGTAACGTCACGGGCGCCATCGGTGAGTTCGCGGCCAGCGCCTTCACGGGTGCCGTCGGCCTCGGCGCCTGGATCTTGCCGGCCTTCGCCGTGGCCTGGGGCGTCTGCTGCCTGCGCGGCCGCCGACCCGCGAACTGGCTCCGCTCGGCACTGCTCCTGCCCCTGCTCATGGGGGTCACCGCCGTGCTCGGCGCCTTGATCTTCGAGCGGGGACTGCTTCCCGGTCTCGAGCGCTCGGGGCCCGGCGGCTACTTCGGCCTCGCCATGGGCTCGGTCGCCTTCAGTGCCTTCGGCAAGGCGTCCGGCCTGATCACTGCCGTAGCGTGGATCGCGGTCTTCCGCCTGATGACCCAGATCGATCTCGTCCAGGGCGTGATGTACCTCGCGCGCGGCGTGGTGCGACGCGGCGTCGACGCGACGAACAAGGTCAAGGAGCGCGGGTCCGAAGGCGGCGTCGCCGTCGCCGACGAAGAAGACGACGGGGCGTGGGAAGAGGACTACGGCGAAGCGGAGTACGAAGAAGACGAGGAGGACGAGGACGGCGAGTGGGAGTACGAGGACGACAGCGAGGAGTATGGCGAGTCCGAGTACGAGGAGGAGGAGGAGGAGGAAGACGACGCCGAGGAGGACGCGGAGGAAGAAGCCGCGCCCGAGACGCCGGTCGTCACGCAGCCTGCCCCCGTGCCGCCGCCGCCGGCCCCGATCGCTCCCCCGCCGCGCCGCAAGCCCCGCCGCCCCAAGCCGCGCGGCGAATACGTGGCGCCCCCGCTCAACCTGCTGACCCCCGGCGACCGCGTCGACCCGGAAGCCGTGCGTGAGGAGGTCGAGGCGAACGCCGAGGTGCTCGAGGAAGCGCTGGCGTCCTTCGGCGTCGAGGCGCGCGTCGTCTCCAACCTGCGCGGCCCGGTCATCACGTTCTACGAGATCAAGGTGCCGTCGGGCATCCGCCTCAGCCGCGTGACGGCGCTGACTGACGACCTGGCGATCGCACTCAAGGCGCCGAGCATCCGCATCGTGGCGCCGATTCCCGGCCGCAGCACGGTCGGCGTCGAGGTGCCGAACTCAACGCGCGAGATCGTGCGCATGCGCGACCTGCTCGAGGAGGAGGGCGACAAGGTCGACCGCGCGGCCATCCCCGTCGCGCTCGGCAGCGACACGGCCGGCCGACCGATCGTCGAGGACCTAACGAAGACGCCGCACCTGCTCATCGCGGGTGCGACGGGCTCCGGCAAGAGCGTGTGCATCAATGCAATCCTGCTGTCGATCCTCTACACGCGCGGTCCGGACGAGGTGAACCTCATCCTCGTAGACCCGAAGCAGGTCGAGCTTTCCTTCTACGAGGGCATCCCCCATCTGCTGACGCCTGTCGTCACGGACATGCGCCGCGCGGCGAAGATCCTGGAGTGGGCGGTGGACCGCATGGAGGAGCGCTACTCCAAGCTCCTGGCCTGCGGCGTGCGCAACATCACGGGCTACAACGCGATCCCGAAGGAAAAGCGCGAGGAAGTGCGCGAGCGCATGGGCCTGGACGAAGAGGAACTGCCCGACAAGATGTCCTACGTCGTGATCATCATCGACGAGCTCGCCGATGTGATCCTGACCAACGGCAAGGACGTGGAGCTGGCCATCACGCGCATCGCGCAGAAGGCGCGCGCCGTCGGCATCCACCTGGTGCTCGCCACGCAGCGCCCGTCGACGAACGTCATCACGGGCCTCATCAAGGCGAACATGCCGACGCGCTGCTCGTTCGTCGTCTCGAGCAAGATCGACAGCCGCGTCGTGCTGGATGCCAACGGCGCCGACCGCCTGCTGGGCCACGGCGACATGCTGTACATGCATCCGCGCAGCCTGCACTTGCGCCGCGCGCAGGGCACGCTCGTGACGGACTCCGAAGCACGTGCGACGGTCGAGTTCCTGGAGAAGCAGTACCCCGACGTGGAGTACGAGGACCTGCTGAAGAGCAAGGCCGGCGACCTTGGCGATCCGCTCGCCGAGGACGACCTGTACGACGACGCGGTGCGCGCGGTGCTCTCCTCGAAGCTCGGCAGCGCGAGCATGCTGCAGCGCCGCCTGGGCGTGGGCTATACGCGTGCGTCGCGCCTCATCGACATGATGTGCGACCGCGGCCTGGTCGGTCCGCACGTAGGCAGCAAGGCGCGCGAGGTCCTGATGGAGCTCGAGGCGTGGGAAGCCCTGAAGGCGACCGCCGAGATCCCGCGCCCGAAGGCCAGCGAGTACTTCGATCCCGACGACCCGCCCCCGGTGGATACATCTTGGGACTAGCGCTCCTGACGGCTCCGCGGAGCCGTCAGAACCGGTGCGACCGCGTCGTGGAGCTACGCCCTCCTCGCGGTCGGTGGCCGCTGCGGCCACCCACGGCTCGCCGCGCTCGCCGGGCACCTGCGCTACATACACCAGGGGGGATGACTCCCCCCTGCTGCCAGACGGCTCTGGCCTTCCGGGCCAGAGCAGTGGCCGCACCCCCCTAGCCGGAGCTCGGCCTCACAGCGCAATCCGACGACGCACGGGACGGGCGAAGACTCGCCTTCGCGGACTCAGGCTCCCAGCGCCCCTACGGCGCCACGCCCCTCGGGCGCCTTCGCCGAACGCTCGCCGACTCGCGTGCGTAGCCGTGACGCAGGCCGAGTCTCGGCCCGGTCCGTTCCGCGGCCCTAGACGTCTTCGAACGCGATGAGAACCAGCAGGCCGATCATGAGCAGCACGGTGATGGCCCGCAGCTCGTTCGGGGTGCGGCGCCCCCTGGCGCGGGCGAGCGTGCCCAGGCCGCCACAGACCGCGGTCGTGCCTGCGACGAGGCTTACCGGACGGAACTGGCCGTCCACAAGCAGGCGCACGAGGGAGAGGCCCACCGTGGCCAGGCCGAGGAGCACGAGCAGCACCCCCTCCGCCCGTCGCCGGGTCGCGGCATCGCGGTTGGTGTCCTGTGCCACCTGCTCCACGCACACACTCTACACGTGGAGGCCTCTCCGCGTCCATGGGCTGGGTCGGAAGGGCACGGGCCGGGGGACCCCCGGCCTACCATCCCGAGCGTGCGGGAACGTCTGCGTCCCATTCTCGACAACCTCGCGTCCTTCGTGGCGCCGGGTCTGGTCCTCCTGCTCCTGGGCATCCAGGCTGCGTTCGGACTGCGCGGCTTCGACCGCCCCGACGAGAGCCTGCTCTACGTACTGCAAGTACCGGGAGTCCTGCTGGGGTGGGGCGGCGTCGCCCTGCTGCTGCCGCTGCTCGTCTGGATGATCCTGGACTGGTGGGGCTACAACCTCGGCGGCTTCGCGCTCAAGGGCCTCGGCTCGGCCGTGCTCGGAATCGCCACCGGCGCCATCTGCGGACTCGTCGGCGACGTCGCCGCGGGCGGACTCGTCGGTGGTGGACTGGCCGAGGTGCTGCGCGAGACCGTCGGTCCCGACATCGCCTTCGGCGTGCTCGGCCTCATGGCTATTCCCGCCACGATCCTCGCCTTCTCCATGCAGAAGCGCGCGGAGCGGCCGATCCACACGGCGCGCGAAGACGAGGTCCCCACGCAGGACAAGAAGCAGTCGGGCTACGGCTTCTGGGCTCACGTGCGCGGCATGCTCGGCGGCCGCAAGGCAGAGCGCGACCCCGCGCGCGCGACCTGGTACCCCGAGCGACAGTTCGACGAAGACGGCAACGAACTGCCGATGGACTTCCAGCGCCATCGCGACATCGGCGGGATCCGTTACGTGGATCCCGAGCCTGCCGACGACGCACCCGCCGCGGATGCACCCGCTGCGAACGAGGCCGCTCCTGAGCGGGTCTCCGACGACGACGCTGTGCACGTCGGCGAGCCGTCGGAGCCCGCCACGATCGCCGACCTCCTCGAGGGCGAGGAGCGCCTGCCGACCATCCCCGAGCTGCTCGCCGGCAACTACACGGGCAAGCAGGCCGCGCTCTTCAAGGATGTGTCCGGTGGCCCGCGCGAGACCGACGCCGACCTGCCCGAGGACGGACCGATCCATGTGGGCAGCGACGGTCAGCCGCTGCCCGCTCCCGCACGCCACGCCTGGGAGCCTCCCGTAGCGGCCGACGCCGAGGCGCCGGTCGCCGAGGCGCGACCGATCCTGCGCGATGCACCGGAGCAACAGACGCTGTCCTTCGTACCGGCCCCCCGGGAGCCGCAGACCATCAGCGAGCCCTCGCTGCCGGCAGGCGTGCGCTGGGCCGACGAGCCGCCTCCGCCGGAACCCGAAGTCACCGAGGTCCTCCTCGACGAAGACGAGGAGCCGCCGGCGGACCTGCCCGCGCTCTCGGCCGTCCTGGAGCAGGCCGTTCGTGGACCGGAGGTCAGTCAGGCCGACGAGGCGCAGACGGCGCGCTCGGTGCGCGAGACGCTCAAACAGAAGGTCGACGCCATCCGCGCCGATGGCGCGAGCAGTCGCTACATGGCGAAGCTCGAGGCCATCGGGCTGTTCGACTCGGCAGAGCCGAATCGAACAGAAGACGCAAAGGGGGCAAAGAGCGCAAAGGCGGAGACGGGTACGGGCAGGAAGAAAGCGGCACGGCGCAAGAAGGCAGCCAAGAAGAAGGCCGCCAAGAAGAA
>JAHEIK010000585.1 GCA_024639415.1 Planctomycetota bacterium | reverse complement strand
GCATCCGCGAGCCCCAGGAGATCTTCGCCCTGCCGGAGACGCGGCTGGAAGGGTAGGGGCGCAGGCTTACCCGGTCAGGGCCTGCCACATTTTCGTGAGGGCCGCGGCGGCCTCTTCACGGGTGCCGCAGCGGCTGAGGGTGGCGCGGTCGCGCCGGCCGCTGTCGTGGATCAGGTAGGCGACGACGCACCACTTGCCGTCGCCGGCCTCTTCCTCGGCGTCGTCCGTGGCCGAGATGTGCTCCAGAACGAGGGTCGCGCGTTGCGGGGAGGTGTCCACGGCTCTGTCCTCTCGAGGGCGGCAATCGACTCGAGTGGACTCTAAACCGCGCTTGGCATCCGTGCAAACCTTCGGAGCGTGCAGACAGCGCCTAGCGCACCCGAGCCGCGGGCCGGCCGGGCGGATCGTCGCGCGTCGGGCGGCCTTGCCGCCGGGCGTTCAGGCTTTGGCGGTCTTCGCGCTCTCGCCGGCGTCGGCGGCCGTGATCGGCGTCACCTTGTCTTTGCCGTTGGTCTTCTTGGCGGTGGCGTCCTTGCCGTTGGCCTTGGCGGCCTTCAGGCGCTTCAGCCGGCCTTCGATCGATGCCCCGGGCTTGACCTCCAGGGTTTCGTGCATGATGTCGCCGGTGACATGCGCGGTCTCGGTCAGGACCACCTGCTTGGCCTTGACGTCGCCGCTGAACGAGCCGGAGATGCGCACGGTCTCGGCCTCGATCTTGCTGATCGTCGGCGCCTCGCCCAGGGTCAGCGCGCGGCACTTGATGCTGCCCTCGACGATGCCGTGGACCGTGATGTCGCCGTCGCTGATCAGGTCGCCGGTGATCTTCAGGTCGTTGCCGATGATCGAGTGCTGGACCTTGCCCGTGCGCGGGCGAGGCGCGGCGGCATCTTGTGCGGTCGACTCCGCGGCCTGGTTCGCCTGGAAGATCATGTCTGCATAACTCCTGCTAGGGGGACGACTGCAACAGGCTCTAAGCGCGGAACGGTTAAGCAATCGTAAATACCGCGGCGATGGGCCCGAGGGACACAGGGATTACACAGCACCGTGTCGTCCCGGCCCATTCCCAGCCCTCTCGCCATGCCGCCTATCCGAGGTGTCCGGTCTTGACGTAGAGGTCGCAGCCGTCCCGGCTCCACCGCTCGGGGGTAGTGCCGGGCGGGTTGCGCAGCCAGGCCCCCTTCGGGTAGCTGCCATGCTCGTCCTCGAGGATGCCGTCGAGAACGAAGATCTCCTCGCCGCCCTCCTGGTCGCGACGCGCCATGCGGGTGCCGGCGTTCCAGTGCTGCAGGACCACCTGCTCCGGGCCATGGGTGTGGAGCGGCATGACCTGCACGCCCGCCGCGGGACCGGCGATCCAGAGCTGCGTTCTCGTATCTATGACCACGTGCTTGCCGTCGTCGGGGGCGAACTGCTGCAGCTTCACGAAGATCGTGGTGCCCTCCCGGCTCTGCGGCGTGTGGCGCGAGCCCGGCGGATTGCGCACATAGGTTCCCGCCGGATAGTCGGCCTGGTCGTCGGAGAAGGTGCCTGCGAGCACCAGGAACTCCTCGCCGCCGCCGTGCGTGTGCGGCGAGAAGCGGCTGTTCGGCGCATAGCGGACGACGCTGGTCGCGCGGCGGTCGCCATCCTTGCCGTCGCGCTCCAGCATGCGCCTCTTCACCCCGGCCATCGGCGAGTCGACCCAGTCCATCTCTTCGGTCCGCAGAACCGCTCGCTGGCTCAGGTCGGCATTGATCTGCATATCCCGTCTCCTTTGCTTGGCGTTACGAGAGCCCGTCGGTACCGGCGCCGCAGACGAGCGCGGTGACGGGCATGTCCGGCGCGGTCCCGACCCGGCCGGTCAGCAGCGCCGCGAGCGCGGCCGCGCCGGACAGCTCGGCGGCGATGCCCAGCTCGAACCACAGCCAGCGGGCCGCCGCGCGCATCTCCTCGTCGCTCACCAGGACGATCTCGTCGACGTGGCGGGCGATGATCCCGAGGTTGATCTCCGCGCTCCGGCGCGGGGCCAGCGTGCCGGCCTCGGTCTCTATGGCGGTCAAGGTTACCAGCCGTCCTGCCGCCAGGCTTTGCTTCAGGGTCGGCGCGCCGACCGGCTCGACGCCGACCACCCGGATGCCGGGCTCGAGCGCCTTGACCGCCGCGGCGATGCCGGAGATCAGGCCGCCGCCGCCGATCGCGACCAGCAGCAGGCCGGTCTCCGGCGCGTCCTCGAGGATCTCGAGGCCGACCGTGCCCTGGCCGGCGATCACCGCAGGGTCGGCGAAGGGATGGAGGTAGGTCAGGCCCTCGTGCGCCGCGGCGGCGAGCGCCGCCTCGTTGGCCTCGTCCCAGACCGCGCCCTCGACGCGCACCTCCGCGCCCCAGGCCGCGAGCTTGGCCGCCTTGGCCGCCGGCGTGCTGTCCGGCAGGTAGATCACGGCGCGGGTCTTCGCCTGCCAGGCGGCGTAGGCGACCGCGAGGCCGTGGTTGCCGCCCGAGGCGGTGATGATGCCGCGGCGGACCTCCGCGTCGTCCAGGCCGAGCAGCTTGTTGGTGGCGCCGCGCGGCTTGAACGAGCCGGTGACCTGCAGGCATTCGAGCTTGAGCCGGAGCGTGCCCGGCGCCGGCGCGTCCTTGAGCGGCGCGGCGTCGACCAGGGGCGTGCGCCGGACCCGTCCCGCGATGCGTTCG
>JAHEIK010000584.1 GCA_024639415.1 Planctomycetota bacterium | reverse complement strand
CGCCGTCCTCTGCGGCGGCGCTGGACGTACCGTCCATGCTGCCACGCTAGCAGCCCGTCCGAGTCTCTGGGAAGCTCAGCCCGAGCAAGTACTCGGATGGGATGCTGGCCGGATAGGCGGGGCCGGGCCAGGTTTTCGAGCCGTTGGCACGAGAAGCTGGGGCGCTGATATGGAACGACCGTTTGTCAAGGCTTAGATCGCACCGTCCCGAGGGCGGGCGGGGGAGCTGGCCGAGAGTGGAAGGAGACGGACCCGCGAGGTCGCTTCGACGACGAGTCACGCTGATATACGCGGGTTACCCCGAGGGGCAGAGCCGCATGACCGTGCTCCGTCGCGAGGGCGTGCTCTCTAGGATCGCGAGTCCGGGAATTGCCTCCCTGTCGCATAGCGCCGGCGCAGATCCTCGGATCGTGCCTCGCTCGGTCCGTCTCCATCAGCTCAAGTCCTTCTGCTCACTCAGCCGTTGCTACCGGTTCGTGTCGTCGACAGCGTCTGGGCCAGCTGCATGCCATCCCTTGATTTCCATGGGGAGGGATGAGAGGAGGCTTGTCGGCCCTCCTTGCTCTGCGCTGGACGAGGCTCGACATCTCTCGCCTGTGCCTGGGTCGCCGGATAGAGATAGAGAGCGGCCCACAGAAAACCCACCAACTCGCGAGAAATCGCCACCACTGCCGTCTGCGGCGTCTTCCCCGAGCCCAGTACCAGCCGATGGAACCGTCGATGCAGGCGTCGCTGAGCTCGGTCCGCCAGGGCGATGATCTCTTTCGGCTGACCGGCTCGTCGCCGGCGCAGCTTCACGCCGACGGCCGGCTGATGCCGATAATGCCAAGCGCTCTCCACCAACACCCGACGGGCGTGGCTGTTGCCCGCCTTGGTGATGGCGCCTCGGCGGGTCTTCTCGCCGCTACTGTGCTCGCTCGGCACCAGACCGAGATAGGACATCAGACGCCGGGGATCGTCGAAGCGGCGAAAGTCGTGCAGCTCGGCGAGGATCCCCATCGCAGTCACGGTCTCGATCCCGCGAAAGCAACGCAGCCAGCCCACACGCTCGCGATAGGGCTCCTCCTGCGCCATCGCCTCGAGGTGGCTCTCGAGGTCGCGAATGCGCTCCTCGCCTTGCTCGACCGCCATGAGGTAATCCTCGAAGACGGCGCGCGTCGCTAGATCCTCGAACTTCAGCGAGCGAAGCCATTGCCGATGGCGCCGGGTCCAGTTGAGGCCCTTGCGGTACACGAATCCGCGACGCATCAGCATCTTGCTGAGTCGATGACGGGCTCGCGTCAGGTCCTCGCGAGCGTCCTCGCGGCAGCGACACAGATCACGCACGGCTTCCTCGCTTTCCGTCGGCGGATGCACCACCGTCAACATCCCGGCGCGGGACGTCATCACCAGCTTGCGCGCATCGCGGCGGTTCGTCTTGACGCGCTCGCCGGGCTTGACCGGAATCAGCGACGGCGCCACGACATCGGTGGCAATCCCCTCCGCGAGCAGCTGGCGCTGCAGCGCGTAGCCGCAGGGCCCCGCCTCGTAGACGCACCGCAACTCGCCGCTCGCCTCGCGCCGAAGGCGCTTGGCTAATCGCCGGACGGCTCGCGGTTCGTTGCGCAGCCTCCACTCGAGCGGCTCGTCGCTTCCTGGGCGCAAAAGCGCGACGAAGATGTCCTTCTTATGCACGTCCATACCCACGTGAGTGCTAGGCTCTCTCATCACCGGTTCCTCCTCGTATGCGGCTCTGCTGCCGCTGGCTGTGGTGGTAACCCGCGACAACGACGGCTGTCGCCGTCGAGGCTTCGGAAATGCCTTGATCCTACGATCGAGGAACCGGTCGTTCCATAGGGTCTAGCATAGCGCTTATGCCCGAGCTCCCCGAGGTCGAAGTGCTGCGCCGCAGCCTCGAGCCGCGCCTCCTCGAGCGGCGGATCGAGCGGGTGGAGGTGCGCTCGCCTGCGCTGCGCGAGCCCCTCGACCGCCGCCGGCTGGGCCGGCTGGCCGGGCGGCGGATCGAGGGCCTCAGGCGCCGCGCCAAGTATCTGCTGATCGACCTCGAGGGCGGTCAGACCCTGGTGATCCACCTCGGCATGAGCGGCCGCTTCACCCTGGTGCGCAAAGACGCGGCGGTGGCGCCCCACGAGCACCTCTCGTTCCGCCTGGCGCCCACCGGCCGGTCTGGCGACGTAACACTGCGGCTGGTGGACCCGCGGCGTTTCGGCCTCGCCTTCGCCCTGCCCACCGCCGGGCTGGAGGGCGACCGTCATTTCGCGCACCTCGGGGTGGAGCCCCTGGGCGGCGAGCTGACGCCGGAGGTCCTGCGGCGGGCGGCGGCGAAGCGCCGTGGACCGATCAAGAGCTTCCTGATGGACGCCAGGGTGGTGGTGGGAGTCGGCAACATCTACGCCTGCGAGTCCCTGTGGCTGGCGCGGGTGCATCCCAAGCGCTCGGTGGCGCGGGTCGGCGCGGCGACCTGGGAGCGGCTGACGGCGGCGGTGCGCGACGTCCTCGGCCGGGCGATCGAGGAAGGCGGCACGACGCTCAACGACTTCGCCGACGCCGACGGCAACGCCGGCTACTTCCAGGTGTCGCTCGCCGTCTACGGCCGCGACGGGGAAGCGTGCGATCGCTGCGGCCGCACCGTCCGGCGTATCGTGCAGTCGGGGCGCAGCACCTTCTATTGCCCGTGTTGTC
>JAHEIK010000143.1 GCA_024639415.1 Planctomycetota bacterium | reverse complement strand
GCCGCCGGACGTTGCGCAGCCGGACGTTGCGCCGCGGGACGTTGCGCCGCCGGACGTTGCGCCGCCGGACGTTGCCCAGCCGGACGTTGCGCAGCCGGGCGCGCTGAGGGGCGGACCGTGACTTCCGCCGCCTCCGATCGCGTGCGCTGCACCGTCCCGTCCCATCCGAAGTACCTCCCGCTGGTGCGGTCGGTCGTACAGGAGGGCGCTGCGCTCGCCGGCTTCGACACCGACTTGACGCAGCGGATCCTGCTCGCCGTGACCGAGGCGGTCACCAACGTCATCCGTCATGCCTATGGCGGCGAGAACGACAAGACGATCGAGCTCGACGTGATGACGCGGGACGGGGAGCTGCAGCTGGATCTCGTCGACTACGGCGAGTTCGTCGATCCCAAGCACATCGCATCCCGTCCGCTCGACGAGGTCCGCCCCGGCGGTATCGGTGTGCATCTCATCAAGTCGACCATGGACCACGTGGCCTACAGCCGGAACGCCCACGGCGGAACCACGCTCACCATGGTGAAACACGCAGCTGCCGAGAAGGCTGCCTCCAAGAAGGAATCGCAATGAACGTCACCCAGGAAACCCACGGCGCCGCAACGCTCTTCATCGTCGAGGGCCAGGTCGACATGCACACCAGTCCCGAGCTGCGAGGGCACCTGCGCACGGCACTCGGCAATCAGGCCTCGCCGCTCGTCGTCGACCTCACGGATGTTGCGTTCATCGACTCGAGCGGCCTCGCCACGCTCATCGAAGCGCTCCAGGCTGTAGGCAAGTACGGCGGCAAGCTCCGTCTGTGCGGTCTGTCGCCCGAAGTCCGGAAGCTGTTCGACCTCGCTCAGCTGAGCACGATCTTCGATCTACGCGACACGCGCAGCGAGGCGATCGCGGACTGACGGGAGTTCCCTGGCGGCGTACGGCAAGAGGACCATGACCACACATCGGACCGGATGGCTGCAAGGCTTCGTCACCTCAATCGGAGGTGCGACGCTCGGGCTGTTCACGTTCGTCGGCGGTCTCGCCTTGCTGTTCCGCGACGTTCTCGGTCACGCCGTCGCCGGTCCCTTCCGCGGACGCGGGATCGGCCGGAAGTCGTTCTGGACCCAGTGCGTGCGGTCCGGCCCGCGCGCGCTGCCGGTCGTATTCGTCGTCAACTTCTTCATCGGGATGATCCTCGCCCTCATCGGGGGCAAGGTGCTTACGGATCTCGGCTTCACGGACTACGTCGGGGATCTGCTCGGCGTCGGCATCGTCCTCGAGCTCGGCCCGCTGCTGACCGGCATCATCATGACCGGCTACATCGGGGCCGCCCTCACGGCCGAGATCGCGACGATGGTCGTCTCCGAGGAGATCACCGCGCTGCGCACGATGTCGCTCAATCCCGTGCGCTTCGTGGTCGCTCCGCGCCTGCTGGCGGTGCTGCTGATGGTGCCCTGCGTCACGATCCTCGCGGACTTCGTGGGCATCACCGGAGGCTTGCTCGTATCCGTCCAGGTGCTGGACATGAGCCCCAATGCCTTCTTGGAGCACGCCTGGGACTCGCTCTACACCAAGGACGTGTGGCGCGGATTGTTCAAGGCCGGCGTCTTCGGGCTCATCATCGGGACGATCGGCTGCTATCAAGGGTTCAAGGTGAAGGGCGGCGCGGAGGGCGTCGGCCGGGCGACGACGAACTCCGTTGTGACCTCCATCACCGCGATCGTCGTCTGCGACGCCCTACTCAACTACTTCCTCCTCTTCCGTCTCTAGGAGCCGGGTTCGATGTACACGAAACGCGCGGAGTTCAAGGCCGGTGTCGTCGTCATCGTGGCCCTCGCGGGGCTCTTGGCGCTCGTCTACTTCGCCGGCGGCGAGGAACCCATCTGGGGCGACTGGCGCCACATCCACATCCGCTTCACGCAGGGCTACGTCGCACCCAAGGTTGGCGATCCTGTCTTGATGAACGGCATCCGTGTCGGGCGCATCTCTGCGGTCGACCAACGGGAGGAGATCCGCGGCGACGGAGGCGCGCTGCCTTTGACGGACTCGGATCGACGTAAGCTCGGCGTCGGAGAGGACGAGGGAGGCACCTTCCGCGAGATCTTCATCGTCGCGCAGGTGAAGATGCGTGCCGATCAGATCGTGCCCGTCGGCACGACGGCACAGATCGACAAGAGCCTCACGGGGATCCGCACGCTGTCCCTGCTCCCCGGGCACTCGCGGGAGAATCTGGCCGACGCCCAGACGAAGGCCAATCCCCTGCCCGGCAGGGAAGCGCCGGGGCTTGCGGACATCAGTGGCAAGATCAACGACCTGGCCGACAAGATCGGCATGCTCGCCACACAGGGCGGTGAGGTGATGGTCGAGGCGAAGGATCTCGTCCGGACGCTCAAGGCCAAGATCGACGCATTCAACACGGAAGACCTGGACAAGGACGCGCGCGCGGCCGTCGGCTCGCTGCGTCGCACACTCGAGGGGCTGGAGTCGCGCGTCGAGCGCATCGCCACCAACCTCGAGTCCGCCACGGGCGAGATGAAGACCATGGCCGAGAAGGGCTCCGGCGCCGTCGGTGACGTGCGCGCGGATCTGAAGGAACTGATGACGTCGGCGCAGGAGGTCGTGCGCAAGCTCGACGAGATTCTCGCGGGCGCCAAGGGACCGATCGATCGCTTCCTCGCCGACGTCGAGACGGCGGGCCGCAACTTCGCGAGTCTCTCGGCCGAGTTCTCCGGTATCGGTCCGGAGGCGCGTCGCGTGCTCAGCGAACTAGGCGTCGACGTGAAGATCCTCGTCGCCAGGTTGAACGACACGGCGCACAACCTGCTCGATACGTCCGAGGACCTGCGTGCGCACCCGTGGAAGCTGCTCAACAAGCCGGACGAGAAGCAGTTGGCGTTCGAGAACCTGCGCTCGGCGGCGCAGAGCTACATGCGCGCGATGCGCGACGTGAACGAGTCGAGTCGGCGCCTCATGGGGCTCCTGCAGCGCAAGGATCTGGACCGGCCCGAGGTGAAGGCCATGCTCGAGGCCGCGGTGGCCGAGTTCCAGGCTGCCCAGGCGGCCTACCGCGCGGACGAGCAGCGCTGGCAGCGCCTGTTCCGCCAGGCCAGGGGCGGGAAGTAGCTCCGCAGCGCAGCTGCCGGGCCCCTCCCTCGCGCCCGCTCCGGGTACCGTTTCGACCCTGCGGGGGCACGTAGGGGCGCCCCAAGTCCGCCCGCTCTGCGTGCGGACGCGTGCGCGCCCGTCGTCCTACCTCGCGGGTGGCGTTCGTCGGCCCTCGGTGACCGCCCGACGGGCGCACACACGCGCGTCCTCCGGACGCGCTGGGGCGCCCCCACGGCGGCGTGGACCAGACCACGTCCACGCCCGACCGCTCGGGTCCCCCTTGGCCCGGAGCCCCCTCCGGATCTATCCTCCATTTCCAGCGCGCTCGGGGTGCGCCCAACCAGGAGAGAACCATGCGCAAGGTCGGCATCATCGGCGGCGGCAACGTAGGTGCGACGTGCGCCTACCAGATCGCGTCTCGTGGCACAGCAGACGTGGCGGTCTACGACATCCTCGAGGGCGTGCCCGCAGGCAAGGCGCTCGACATGAGCCAGGTCGGCCCCATCTTCGGCTTCGACGGCCGTATCGAGGGCAGCCACGACGTCTCCATCATCGCGGGCAGCGAGGTGGTGGTCGTGACCGCGGGCTTCCCGCGCAAGCCGGGCATGGACCGCATGGATCTCCTGCGCAAGAACGCCGACATCGCTCGCGCCTCGGGCGCGGCGATCAAGCAGCACGCACCCGACGCCATCGTCGTCTGCGTCACCAACCCGCTCGACGTCATGACCTGGACCGTCCAGCAGGCAACCGGTTTCGAGGCCTCGCGCGTCGTCGGCATGGCCGGCATCCTCGACTCGGCTCGCTTCTCGACCTTCATCTCGATGGAGCTCGGCTGCTCGCCCACGGACATCAAGGCGATGGTCCTCGGTGGCCACGGCGACTCCATGGTGCCGCTGCCGCGCTTCAGCACCGTGGGTGGTGTGCCGATCACCGAGCTGATTGCCGCGGACCGCATCGAGGCCATGGCCGCACGCACCCGTGCGGGCGGTGCCGAGATCGTGAAGCTGCTCGGGACCGGCAGCGCGTACTACGCACCCGGTGCGGCGGCCGCGCTCATGACCGAGGCCATCCTCAACGACTCCGACCGCCTGCTGCCCTGCAGCGCGTACCTCGACGGCGTGTACGGCCTCGAGGGCATGTACTGCGGCGTGCCGGTGCACCTCGGTGCCAAGGGCGTCACGAAGATCGTCGAGCTCGACCTGGACGACAGCGAGCTGGAGATGCTCAAGTCCTCGGCCGCCGGCGTCGCGTCCGGCATCGCCGACGTCAAGTCGCTGAGCGCCTCAGCCTCGTGATCCGTGCCGCGATCCTGGGCGGCACGGGCTACGGGGGCATGGAGCTCCTGCGGCTGCTCGTCGGCCACCCCGGGGTCGAGGTCACGGCGCTCACGAGCCGTAGCGAGGAGGGGCCGGTCGCCGACCGGCACCCTCACCTTGCGGGCTTCACGCGCCTGAGCTTCACCAAGGAGACCGAGGACGTACGGCTGCGTCTTGCGCAGGAGAACGACGTCGTCTTCTTCGCCAAGCCGCACGGCGTCAGCGCATCCGAGCTGCCGGGGCTGCTCGCAGCCGCCCCGGAGCTCAGGATCATCGATCTCTCGGGCGACTTCCGCCTGCCTGATCCGAGCCAGTACCCGGCGTGGTACGCCTACGAGCATCCGCATCCCGAGTTGCTGGCGACGGCCGAGTACGGTCTCGCCGAGTGCGGTCAGCGCGATGCGGTGCGCGGTGCGCGCCTGGTGGCCAATCCCGGCTGCCACGCGTCGGCGACCATCCTGGCGCTCTGGCCGCTGGCCCGCCTGGGCATGATCCAGGGCCGGGTGTCGGTGGTCAGCGTGACGGGCTCCTCGGGCTCCGGAGCGCGCCCCAAGCAGGGCACGCACCATCCCGAGCGCTTCTCGAACTTCAAGGCCTACCGGCCGCTGCATCACCAGCACCTGCCGGAGGTGATCCACGCCCTCGGCGGTGACACGCGCGTGGACTTCGTGCCGCACTCGGCGCCGTTCTCGCGCGGAATCCACGTCACGGCCTTCGTGCCCGTGGGCGATGCGTCCGACGACGATGTGCGCCAGGCCTACGCGGGGGTCTACGCCGACGAGCCGTTCGTCCGCATGCACGGCGTGCCTCCGGACCTGCGCGCCTGCCTCGGAACGAACTGCGTCGATCTCTGTGTCACGCCGGGGGATCGCATGGCCTGCGTGACGCTCGCCATCGACAACCTGGGCAAGGGCATGGCCGGCTCTGCCGTGCAGAACCTGAACCTCATGTTCGGCCTGGACGAGACCGCGGGTCTCGATCGCCCGGGAGCCGGGCTGTGAGCGCGTCGGAGACACCCGATCCGGGTCTGGAGGCCGCCCTCGAGGCGGCCCTGGGGCCGCTGCCGGCCTCCACCCAGGCGATTCGGGCCATCGAGGACACGGGCCAGGTGCCGACGTATGCGAAGTACCCCCTGGCACTGGTGTCGGGCGAGGGCTGCCACGTGCGCGACGCCGACGGCAAGCGCTACCTGGACCTGTACGGCGGTCACGCGGTCGCGCTGACGGGGCACTGCCATCCGCGGGTCGTGGCGGCCCTGCGAGCGCAGGCCGGCCGTCTGCTCTTCTACAGCAACATGGTCTACAGCGACGTACGAGCTCTTGCGGTCGAGCGGCTCACGGCGCTCGCTCCGGAGAGCCTGCGCAGCGTGTTCCTGTGCAGCTCGGGCGCCGAAGCGAACGAGTGCGCCCTGAAGCTCGCCCGCAAGCACACGGGCCGCATGCGCGTGGTGTCGATGGAGGGGGGCTTCCACGGGCGCACACTCGGTGCGCTCGGGGCGACCGGCATCCCCGGCTATCGCGATCCCGCGTACCCGATTCCCACGCAGCATGACTACGTGCCCTACGGGGACGTGGACGCCCTGGCTGCGACCCTGGGCGACGATGTCGCCGCCGTCATGCTGGAGCCGATTCCCTCGATGGGGGGCATCCGCGTCGCGCCTGACGCGTACTTCCGCTCCCTCCGCGAACTATGCGACGAGCACGGGGCGCTGCTGATCTTCGACGAAGTGCAGACGGGCTTCGGTCGCACGGGCACGATGTTCTTCGGTGAGCACGTAGGCGTCACGCCGGATCTGATCAGCGGCGCCAAGGGCATCGCCTCGGGCTTCCCTGCCGGCGTGGTCTTCGTGCGTGAGGATCTCGCAGAGCAGGTCGCGGTGGGGGAGCAAGGCACGACCTTCGGCGGGGGGCCGCTGGCTTCGGCTGCCATCGCCGCGACGATCGCGGTGCTCGTGGACGAGGATCTGCCGCGCAACGCCGAGCACGTCGGTCAGGTGCTGCGCGCGGCCGTCGAGACGGTGCCGGGCGTCGAGTCCACGGCAGGCCGCGGCCTGCTCGTAGGCATCAACCTCGACCGGCCGGCCAAGCCGGTGGTGCGCGCGCTTGCGGCGGCGGGCGTTCTTGTCGGCTCGTGCGGCGGCAACCCGCACCAGATCCGGATCCTCGCGCCCCTGACGCTCACGCGCGACGAAGCCGTGAACTGGGTCCCCGCCCTCGAGAAGATCCTCGCAGAGGAGCCGGCATGACGACCCCTTGGCACTTCCTGAGTCTGCGCGACGTCGACAGCGCGACGTGGCAGGAACTCCTTGCTCAGTCCGAGATCCTGAGCGGCGCGCGCGGTCGCCGGCCCCTGCTGCAAGGCAAGCGCTTCGGCATGGTCTTCTTCAATCCCTCGTTGCGCACGCGCACCGCCTTCGAGGTCGCATGCAGCGATCTCGGCGCCTCGTCCGTGAATCTCCAGGTGGGCGGCGGCCTGTGGAGCTTGGAGCATCGCGACGGCGTCGTGATGGACGGGCCGCACGCCGAGCACGTCAAGGAGGGCTTCGCCGTCCTGGCTCGCATGCTCGACGGACTGGGCCTGCGCTCGTTCGCCTCGCTCAGTGATGCCGCCGCGGACGCGCGGGACGAGGTCATCCGCTCCGCCGCCGCCGCCAGCAGCGTGCCGCTGCTGAGCCTCGAGTCGGCGATGGACCATCCGCACCAGGGTCTGGCCGACGCGCTGACGGTGCGGCGCAAGGTCGGCGAGCGCGCCAAGGTGGTCGTGACGTGGGCGCCGCACGTCAAGCCGCTGCCCCTGGCCGTACCGCACGCCGCCACGCTCGCGTTCGCGCATGAAGGGCACGACGTGGTCCTCGCCCATCCGCCGGGATTCGACCTCGACGAGGGCGTGCTGCAGGACGCGAGCGCGCTGGCGGAGGCGGCCGGCGGATCGCTGTCCGTGAGCCACGATCGGGATGCTGCGTTCGACGGCGCGCGCGTGATCTACGCGAAGTCCTGGGGCGCGCGCGGTGACTACGGCGCGCCCGAGACGGCCGCGGCGGCCGTGCAGGCCCACCCCGAGTGGATCGTCGATGCCGCGGCCATGGGGCGCACGGACCACGGCGTGTTCCTGCACTGCCTGCCCGTACGCCGCGGGGTGGTCGTCACGGACGAGGTGCTCGACAGCCCAGCATCAGGCGTGATCGATCAGGCCGCAGCGCGCTTGGACGTGCAGAAGGCTACCCTGTGCCGTGCGATGGGAGTGACGGCATGAGAGACGTACGACTGCTGAAGGAGGCCCTGCCCTATCTCCGGCGCCACAGGCGCAAGACGATGGTGATCAAGGTCGGCGGTGAGATCGCGGCCAACGCGGAGGCCCTCGACTCGCTGGCGCAGGACGTGTCGCTGCTCACGCATGTCAACATCCGCATCGTCATCGTGCATGGAGGCGGCCCCCAGGCGACGTCGCTGTCCAAGAAGCTCGGACTCGAGCCGAAGATGGTCCAGGGCCGTCGCGTCACCGACGAAGAGACGCTCGCCGTCGCGAAGATGGTGTTCGCCGGCCAGATCAACGTCGACATGCTCTCGGCGCTGCGCCGCCACGGCGTGCGAGCCGTCGGCCTCTCGGGCGTCGACGGGGACATCCTGCACGCGACGAAGCGCCCGCTGACCGAGATGACGGACGAGTCCACCGGCGAGACCACGCTCGTCGACTTCGGCCACGTCGGAGACGTCACGGACGTCGACACCGGACTCCTCTCCCTGCTTGTCGAGCAAGGCTACGTGCCGGTGATCTCCTCGCTCGCCGGGGACGAGGACGGCAGTCCGCTGAACGTCAACGCCGACACTGTGGCCTCCGTGCTCGCGCGCGACCTGGGTGCGTCGAAGCTTGTCACGCTGACCAGCGTGCCCGGCCTCCTGCGTGATGCGACGGACCCGGAGACCCTCATCTCGCGGCTCACGATCGCCGAGGCGCGCGACCTCATGGCCTCCGGTGCCGTGGCCGGCGGCATGGTGCCCAAGCTCACCACGATGATCGAGGCGCTCGAAGGAGGCGTCGGGGCCGCGGTCATCCTCTCCGGCGTGGAAGAGAGCGCCCTGCTGCTCGAGTTGTTCACGGTCCGTGGTGTCGGGACGCTGATCGAGGCCGACGGTGGTACGTCGCGCACCGCGGGAGCGCGACGTTGAGCGGGGCCGTCGACCTGCTGCGCGACATCGTGCGGATCCCGTCGGTGTCCGGCGAGGAGGAGGCCTGCCGCGATCACCTGCTGGCCTGGTGGACCGAGCGCGGGGTGC
>JAHEIK010000583.1 GCA_024639415.1 Planctomycetota bacterium | reverse complement strand
CGACGACACGGAACGCGTCGGCGTCGGCCTCGCGGTCCATCTCGACGAGGATCAGCTCCGCGTCCTGGGCGTCCCGTCCGCCGACGTCGAAGATGGTGCTGAGGCAGTCCTCGATACGAACGCGGTCCTCGCCCGTCACGTAGTCGGGCCAGGGGTAGGCCTCGATCTCCGCCTTCCTGGCACCCGCATTGGTTCGGGCGATCGTGGAGGTGGGGTTCTTCAGGCGGCCGTGGCAGGCCGCGAGGCAGAGGGAGAGGGAGAGGAGCAGCAGCAGAGGGGTTGTACGCACGATGGATCTCGGGGGGTCGTAGGCCCTACTGTACCCAACGGGCGCCGCGAGCGGGGGTTCACCCCGGGTCACTGCTCCTGGACCCAGATGGTCTCGCCGTCCCCGGCCTCGGCCAGCACCCGCAGGGAGTCGATGTCGACGTTCAGCTCCCCGAGCGCGATCACGTGCATGCGGACCTTGGCGAACCGGTTGACGTTGCGCATCCAGGAGGTGAGCTCGGGCATGGGCTGGATCCGGCCGCGCGTGGGCCGACCGTCGGTCAGGAAGAAGACGGTGTCGGGCGTCTCGGGAAGCCCCTTGTCGAGGGTCGAGACGCCGTGCATCCCGAGCGCCGCCTTGATCGCACCGTAGAAGTTCGTCTCCCCGTCGGGTTGCGTGGCCTCGAGCCTGCTCCGGATCGCCGCCACCCGCGCGGGCGAGGCCGCCGCGAGGTCGGGCTCGAGCAGCTTGACCCGGGTGCTGAAGAAGACCATCCGGACCCGCGTCCTCGGATCGAGGCGCTTGATGGAGTCGTTCAGCGCGCTCCGTGCGATCTCCATGCGCGAGCCCGAGGTCGGGATGTTCCCGAGCATCGTGGCCTGCTCGGGCCGCATCTTCATCGTGAACTTCATCGAGCCGCTCGTGTCGAGCACGTAGCAGATGCTGCGGGAGAAGAAGCGGCGGCCGTAGTAGTGCGGCTGATCCTCCGGGATGTCCTCCGGGTTGCCGTAGCGCTCGTCGGCAGGATTGGCGGGCAGCTCCGGGAGGTCGGGCGGGAGGCCGCCGTACGTCTTCCGCTGGTGGTCCCACCACCGCCGCCAGGTGTCCGGGTTCGGACCGAGGTCGTCGCGGGCGATGATCTTGAGCGTCGCGTGGAGCTCCCGCTTGAGGCGGCCGTCCTCGGCGGCGAATTGCAGGATCAGCGGCCCCAGGCAATCGTCCGTGCCGACGCGGCGAAGCGCACGCACGGCCGTGAGACGCACCTGCCAGTGCTTGCTCGAGATCCGCTTCGTGATCTCGAGCGTCTCCTTCTTCGAGCGCCCGGGGAAGGACGCGTAGGCGTCCGTCACCGCCATCCAGGCCTTCTCGTTCTTCGTGTCGAGGTGCCTGGCGAGCACGGCACGAGACTCCGGATCGGCGATCTGCTGGAGCGCGTAGGCCGCGTCGGCCCGGACGAGCCAATGCCGATCCGCGACCAGCTCCTCGAGTCGTGGCCTGGCAGCCTGATCGCGGAGCTGCCCGAGGACGCGGGCGACGCCCGCACGCACGAGCGCGTTCGAGTCGCGGAGCCCCCTCTCACGCAGGTACGCGAGCACCTCCGGCTCCGTGGTCCGCAGGAGCACGAGGTGCGTGGTCTCGCGAATGAGGTCGTTGTCGGTCGCGAGCAGGGAGAGCACGACCTTGGCGAGCTTGACGTCCTTCACGATGTCGAGCCCGCGGATGCGCCCGGCGAGGATCTCGGGCTCGACCTCCTCCAGGAGTCGCGCTCGCTCGCGGCGCCCCGGCTCGTCCGGGTCGTCGCTGTCGCTGCGGATCTCCCCCATCGTCTTGCGCTTGCCGAGGACGCGTTCCTTCCAGCGCTCGTGGAACTGATCGGGCGTGACGCCCAGCACCTTCTTGAAGGCGGCGCCCTCCTGGGCGGTGTTTCGCAGCTCGGCCAGCAGCGCGAGCCAGCGCTCCCGGTCCTCGCGCAGCATGAAGTCCATGATCGACCACGCCCTCAGGTGAGCGGCATACGAGAAGTCGCTCAGGGAGTTGCGCCCGAAGAAGGTCTCGATGGGCGGCATCTCCCGCTTGGCCATGTCGCGCACACGCTTCGGCCAGCGCTTGCGCGGGCCCTCGCTGCCCTGGGTCTCGCCGGCGCAGAAGCAGGCGTACTCGTCGTGGATCTCGAGCAGCTTCTCCATGAAGTGCGCAGCGCCGATCCAGGCCCAGCGCGGGCAGTGGTCTTCGAAGCCGTTCGTGACGATCCAGCACGAAAAGAGGATGTGTCCCACCATGTGGCGGGCGAAGCCGTGCATCCCGTTGTCGCTCTGGCGCTCGTCGGCGCAGATGACGAAGCCGTTGCCCGAGAAGCCCTCCGCGATGCGGTTGGTGTAGTTGAACGCGTAGTTCATCTCCGTCTCGCGGTCGCCGAAGTAGCGCTTGCTGACACGCTGCTGGTCCTTCACCTTCTCGACGATGTAGACGGCCATGGGCTTGGGCAGCACGATCCGGCCGCCGAACCAGTGCTCGAAGTCGTCGTACGCCTGCTCGCACCGTTGCGCGTAGAGATGCGCGACCTCGTGCGCGGACATCAGGCGGAAGGAGCCGCGGTGCGTCCTGACCTTCATCTTCTTGTGGAGGTTGGTCACCACGTAGAAGTGGGGCGAGACGGCGACGACGAGCGGCGCCGTCATGCTGGAAGACTCGGACC
>JAHEIK010000582.1 GCA_024639415.1 Planctomycetota bacterium | reverse complement strand
TGATCGACGTGAAGGCGACCCTGGTGGGGGGGCGGACCCACGAGACGGACTCGACCGAGATCGCCTTCGGGGCCGCGGGCGGCGAGGCGTTCCGCGAGGCCTGTGAGGCCGCGGGCGTGGTGATCATGGAGCCCGTGATGCGCTTCGAGGTGACCACGCCGGCCGAGTTCGTCGGGCCGATCCAGTCGGACCTCGCCCGCCGGGGTGCGGTGGTGGAAGGGGAGGACCTGCGCGGGGACCTCCGCGTCATCCGGGGCACGGTCGCCCTCAATCAGATGTTCGGCTACAGCACGACCGTGCGATCCCTCTCCCAGGGGCGCGCGTCGTACTCCATGGAGCCTGCCGGCTTCCGTGAGGTCCCGCAGGACGTGGCCCGGAAGCTCTCCTTCGACGACTAGAGGCACGCTTACAAAATACGAATACGCGGGTCGGGGCGTCGATTCGGATCCACGGAAAGGCCCGAAAACTCCGGATCTTCCGTTGGCGGGCCCGAAACGTCCCCGTAACATCCTCCGCTCTTCGCCATGGGTTTCGTCGAGTGTCCCTCCTCAAGGGGACAGACCTTCGGGACCGTCGGCAAGAGCCCGTTCAACCACCCGTCCAGGGAGCCGTCCGTTCCCTGACATTCGTGGGCGAGACCGCATGATCCACCAAGACATCAAGATTCGCATGGAGGCCTACGACCACGAGGCGCTCGACAAGAGCGCGCTCGAGCTGGTCGACACGGCCAAGCGCACCGGTGCCCGGGTGCAGGGTCCCGTCCCGCTTCCGACCCGGATCGAGCGCTACACGGTTCTGCGCTCGCCGCACATCGACAAGAAGTCGCGCGAACAGTTCGAGATCCGCACCCACAAGCGAATCCTCTACATCTCCGAGCCCACGGCCAAGACGATCGACGCGATCTCGAAGCTCAATCTGCCGGCCGGGGTGGACATCCGGATCAAGGTGTGACCATGATCGAGATCAAGTCGCTCCAGCAGGGCAAGGTCGGTGTCACGCAGCTCGACGACGCTGCGTTCGCCGGTCGTCACAACCCCGTCGTGCTGCGCGAGGCCGTGCTGATGTACGAGGCCAACCGCCGCGTGGGGACCGCCTCGACGCTCACGCGCTCCGAGGTCAAGGGCACGACCCACAAGATGTTCCGCCAGAAGGGCACGGGCCGTGGTCGCAAGGGCGACCGCAAGGCACCCGGCCTGCGTGGCGGTGGCGTCGCGCACGGCCCGAAGCCGCGCGACTTCTCCTACTCCTTGCCGCGCAAGGCGCTCCGCCGCGCGCTCGTGGTCGCGATGGCCGGCAAGCTCCGCGACGGCGAGGTCCTCCGCTGGGAGGGCGACGCCCTCTCCGGCGGGAAGCCCTCCACCAAGTCCGTGCGGGCCTCGCTCCACACGCTCGGTGCGGGAGACAACGCGCTGGTCGTCGCGCCGGGCGCGGTCGACCAGGACCTGGTCCTCTCCGTCCGCAACCTGCCACGCGTGCGCGTCCTGCCTGCGGACGACGTGTCCGCGTACGACGTCGTGGCGCATCGCTACGTCGTGTTCCTCGACAACGCCTACGAGATGCTCACGGCGCGCTTGGATTCAGGTCGCCAGGGTGCCGCGGCGCCCGAGGCCGAGGAAGGGAGTGCGTCGTGAAGGAGCTGACGTACCAGGAGGTGGTGCTTCGCCCGATCGTCACCGAGAAGACGATCTCCCAGGCCGAGCGCAACAACACCTACACGTTCGTCGTGCGCGAGAACTCGAACAAGATTCAGATTCGCCGCGCAATCGAGCATCTCTTCCAGGTCGGCGTCGACGATGTCCGGACCCAGCGCTACCTCGGTAAGCGCCGGCGCATGGGCAAGTACTTCGGCAGCACCGGGAACTGGAAGAAGGCCATCATCCGAGTCAAGGAAGGCGACACGATCGATTTCTACTAGGCCGAGGAGTGCGACTCCGTCCCCCTCGTCACTCGCCTGGAACCTCACCATGCCGATTCGCCGCGTAAAGCCCACAACGAACGCTCGTCGCAGGATCACGTTCCTCGACACCAGCGATCTCACGAAGAAGCGCCCCGAGAAGCGCCTCACCGAGGGACTGCGCAAGTCGGGCGGCCGTAACAACCACGGCCGGACGACCGCGCGTCACCGCGGTGGCGGGCACAAGCGCCTCTACCGGATCATCGACTGGAAGCGCGGCGACAAGGACGGGATCCCCGCCAAGGTCGCCGCGCTCGAGTACGACCCGAACCGCAATGCGCGTCTGCATCTCCTGCAGTACGCGGACGGCGAGAAGCGCTACGTGCTGGCGACGCACAAGGTCGCCGTGGGCCAAGCGGTCATGAACGGGCCCGAGGCCGAGCCGAAGCCCGGCAACTGCATGTTGCTCAAGAACATCCCGGTCGGTCTCCAGGTCCACGCTGTGGAGCTGGTGCCCGGTCGCGGTGCGCAGATGGCGCGTGGCGCGGGTGCGGTCTGCACACTGAGCGCCAAGGAGGGCAAGTACGCTCTCCTCATCCTGCCCTCGGGCGAGATGCGCCGCGTGCACGTGAACTGCCGTGCGACGATCGGCCAGGTCGGCAACATCGACGCCAACCTGGTAGTGATCGGCAAGGCAGGTCGCAAGCGCCACATGGGCCGTCGGCCGCGCGTTCGCGGTTCGGCCATGAACCCCGTCGCCCACCCCATGGGCGGCGGCGAGGGACGTCGGTCGGGTGGC
>JAHEIK010000142.1 GCA_024639415.1 Planctomycetota bacterium | reverse complement strand
GATGAAGGGCAACAGCCTCATCCGCCAGGGCCAGTTCGAGGGCGACCCCGAGAAGGTCCTCGAGGCGAAGGCCCTCTGGGAGAAGCTCGCTACGGAGCACCCGGACACGCCGATCGGCAAGCGCGCCAAGCAGCTGATGCCGCAGCTCGACGGACTCGTCCAGATGCTCGAAGCCAAGAAGCAGGCCGCCGAGGACGCCGAGAAGAAGGCGGATGAAGAGAAGAAGGCGGACGAAGAGAAGAAGGACGAGGCGCCTGCCGAGCCCATCAAGTAGCCGGGCGCGCCCCACGCGGGCGCACCTGTCCAGACCATCCCGCCGGGGGCGCGACGCACACGTCGCGCCCCCGGTCTTCGTTACTGGAGAGCAGCCGAATCGGGGCCGAACCGCCGCTCTGACGGGCAGCTCTGGGGGCGCCTCGATGTGGAGATTCGCCACACTGCCTGTCCGGCACTGTTGGATTCACACAACATGTTGCTCAACAAGAGGTTGTGTCGTCGTGGTGCCGAATCCAACAGCTTGGGTGTGGTTGGATCCAACAGTCCCCGGCGCCGCGTGTGGGAGCTCCCCACAGCCGATGAATGTGCGTAACCCTTTTCAAACAAGTGAGTTGGGAGGATGAGTCCTGAGTAGACCGCCCGGAGGCACGTGGCGTGCGACAAGCCCGCCCGAAAGGAGGCCTACGATGGCCGCACTCCTGGCGATTCTCATGTTCGCCGTCTTCATCACCATCGACTGGCTGCTCAGCCGCAAGCACGTCGAGGCGACCTCCGGGGTCCACGCGCGGGAAGCCGTGCCGGTACCCGTCGATGTCGCTCACGACGCCGAGCCCGCTGTCCAGCCCGTCTTCGTCGCCGGCTACGAGATGCCGGAACAACTGCACTATCACCGGGGCCACACGTGGATCCGGGTGACCTCGCCCGACACAGCCGCCGTGGGCATCGACGACTTCGGTCGCCGGCTGCTCGGCAAGGCGCAGGGCATCGAGTTGCCGGACATCGGCAAGTACCTGCTCCAGGGCGGCAAGGGCGCCTGCGTCGAGACCGACGGCCGCGCGGCGGACGTGGTCGCTCCGGTGGCCGGCGAAGTCGTCGCCATCAACAAGGAGCTGGAGGGCGAGCCCGAGCTGGTCTCCAAGGACCCCTACGGTCGCGGCTGGCTCTACAAGATCCGCTCCCCCCACCTCGCGCTGCACGTGCGCAACCTGCTGTCGGGCTCGCTTGCCCGGCGCTGGATGGAGGACTCCAGCGAGCGCCTGGACCATCGCCTGATGGCGATGTCGGGCACGGTCTTCGCCGACGGCGGCGAGCCTGCCCAGGATTTCGGTGACCACGTCGAGGCCGAGGAGTGGAAGAGCCTGGTCGAGGGCTTCCTCCTCACGCAGGGCTACGACCGCGCGGCCTCCTAGGCCCGGTCCCCCCCCGCGCCAATCCCTGGAGATGACGATGGAAGCTGGAAAACAGCACGCAATCCTCTTCGACCTCACGCGCTGCAGTGCCTGCGGCGAGTGCGTGGGCGCCTGCATGGAGAAGCAGGGCTTCGAGGGCGACTACGAGCAGGTCAAGGACCTGTCGGCGACCTCCTACACTGCATGCCGCAACGTGGTCGCGCCCGACGACGAGGAGTACGGCCTCCGCAACTTGTGCCGGCACTGCGTCGAGCCGACGTGCGCCAGCGTGTGCCCTGTCACGGCGCTCGAGAAGACCCCGGAAGGCCCGGTGGTCTACGACGCCTCGAAGTGCATGGGCTGCCGCTACTGCATGACGGCCTGCCCGTTCAACATCCCGCGCTACGAGTGGGACAGCCCGATGCCCGAGGTGCGCAAGTGCGACATGTGCCACGACCGGCTAGCCAAGGGCGAGGTCACTGCCTGCGCAGACGCATGCCCGAACGAGGCCACGGTCTGCGGCACGCGTGACGAGCTCATCGCCGACGCGCGCGAGCGCTTCAAAGAAGACCCGGACGACTACCACCACCACATCTACGGCGAGCACGAGATCGGCGGCACGAACGTCATGTTCATCTCGCCCTTCCCGGCGGAGACCCTGCTCGGCTACAAGCCCGAGCTCGGCACCAAGCCGCTGTCCGAGCGCACCTGGCGCGTCCTGTCGAAGATCCCGAACATCGCGATCTTCGCGGGCGCCACGATGGGCGCGCTCTGGTGGCTGACAGCACGGCGCGACGAGGTCCGCGCCCACGAGGCGGCCAAGCGCCTCGGCGTCGATCCCAAGCACAACGGCCAAGCCAGGCAGTAGGGGGCAACGTGACTACTTCAACAAGGCAAGCGCCGTTGCCGTTCTGGCGGGGCGTCTTCTACTTGCTCATCGCCATGGGACTGGTGTTGACGGTCGTGCGCTTCTCGCAGGGCCTGGGCTCGGTCACGAACCTCTCGGACAGCTATCCCTGGGGCCTGTGGGTCGGCTTCGACCTGCTGTGCGGCGTGGGGCTGGCAGCCGGCGGGTTCGTGATCACGGCCGTCGTCTACATCTTCCACATCGAGCGCATGCGGCCGATCGTGCGACCGGCCATCATCACCGCGTTCCTCGGGTACCTGCTGGTGTCGGCAGCGCTGCTGTTCGACCTCGGCCGCCCCTGGAACATCTGGCATCCACTGATCCTGTGGAACCCCAGCTCGGTGATGTTCGAGGTCGCCTGGTGCGTGATGCTCTACAGCACGGTCCTGGGGCTCGAGTTCTCCGGGATGGTGTTCGAGAAGCTGCGCTGGAAGCGCGCGGTCAAGGTGCAGAAGATGATCTCGGTGCCGCTGGTGATCGCCGGCGTCGTGCTCTCGACACTGCACCAGTCGTCGCTGGGCACCATGTACCTGATCATGCCGGGCAAGCTGCACGCACTGTGGTACACGCCGCTGCTGCCGCTGCTCTTCCTGGTCTCGGCCGTGAGCGTCGGACTCGCGATGGTCATCATCGAGTCCAAGCTCTCGGCACGCAGCCTGGGGATGAGCCTCGAGGTGCCGCTCCTGCGCACGATCGGGCGCGCCCTGGTCGGCGTGCTGGGGCTCTTCGGCTTCCTGCGTGTCTACGACCTGCTGGACCGCGGCATGCTGGCCGAGGCCTTCAGCTTCTCCTACGAGTCCTGCCTGTTCCTGGTCGAGTTCGGCCTGGGCGTCGTGCTGCCGATGGCCCTGCTCCTGATCCCGAAGATCCGCATGAGTACGCGGGGCCTCTACGCCGGCGCGCTGCTGGCGGTGATGGGCTTCGTGGTCAACAGGCTGAATGTGAGCCTGACGGGCTTCGAGACCGCCCAGGGCGGGCACTACATCCCGTCATGGGCTGAAGTCGCCATCACGATGATGTTCGTGGCGCTGGGCTTCGCAGCCTTCCGCTTCATCGCCAAGCACTTCCCGGTCTATGCGGAGCACGGCACGACGCCTCCGAGCGAGGTGCCCTCGGTCCTCCCGGCCGACATCGAAGAACCGGTGGCGGCGAACGGCGTAAAGACCACGTGGGAGCGCACGTTCCTCGATCTTCCGGATGAGGCCGGGCGGCTATAATCCGGCCCATGGCGTCGATGGGCACCCCACGGCGACGAGCGTGGCACCAGCATCTGGCCGTTCGCTTCGGCTTGGCACTGGGGCTGCTGCTCATCACCATGTTCGTCCTGCTGGGTTGGTGGAATCTCGCCACCCAGCGGGACCACATGGTGCGTCTGACCGGCCAGGCCGCGGACCAGTGCTCGAACCTGGTCCGCGGCGCCACGCGCGAGGCGATGCTCCGCGTCGAGATGGATCGGGTGGATCGCATCCTCGGGACGCTGGGCGACTCGCCCGGCATCTCCCGCATCCGCCTGCTGGATCGCGCCGGCCACGTCAAGAGTTCCACGGTCGACGGCGAAGTCGGTCAGCAGGTCGACAGCAGCGAGTTCGTCTGCCAGGTCTGCCACGCCCAGGAGCCCCCCAAGTTCGACCCGCCGCGCGCTGAGCGCTTCCGCATACACGAGAACGCCGCGGGGGAGCGCTTCCTGGACGTCATCGCGCCGATCTACAACGAGCCCTCCTGCACCACGGCGGATTGTCACGAGCACCCGGCGAAGCAGCGCGTCCTGGGCGTCATCGACGTCGAGATGCCGCTGGCCGCCACGGACGCCCTGATCCGCGACTCGGAGCATCAGCTGGGTGTCGGACTGCTCGCCGGTCTGACTGCCTTTCTGGCGCTCACGTACTTCCTCACCTGGCGCATGGTCCTGCGCCCGGTGCAGAGCCTGGCGGTTGCCACGGAGCAGGTTGGGCGTGGCGACCTGAGCGCACGCGCCGTCGTCCACTCGGAAGACGAGCTGGGCGCCATGACGGAGACGTGGAACGCGACCGTCGAGGAACTGCAGACGGCCCGTGGGCAGCTCGAGGGGTGGAGCCGCAAGCTCGAGCAGCGGGTGCGGGACAAGACGGACGAGTTGGAGTCCGCACACGGCCGCATGCTCGTCGTCGAGAAGATGGCCGCACTCGGCAAGCTCGCCGCCGTCGTCGCGCACGAGGTCAACAACCCCCTCGCGGGTGTGGCGACCTACGCGCGCCTGCTGCGGCGTCAGCACGAGAAGGACGACGAAGGCTGCAGCTTCTCCGAAGAGCACATGCGCGCGCTGAAGCTCATGGAGTCGGAGACCCAGCGCTGCGGCACGATCGTTCGCAATCTGCTGGCCTTCAGCAGGACACCCGGCGTGCGGCTGGCCGAGACGGACCTCGCCGAGATCGTCGAGCGCTGCCTGCTGCTCGTCAAGCACAAGGCCGACCTCCAGCGCATCTCGCTGGAGCACGAAATCGTCCCGGGCACGCCGAAGATCCAGTGCGATCCGAACCAGATCCAGCAACTGATCCTCGCGCTCGTGATGAACGGCATGGAGTCGATGGCGCGCGACGGCACGCTACGTGTTCGCGTGGCGCCGGACACCACGATCGGCGGAGCCGTCCTGCGCATCGAAGACGACGGCTGCGGCATCCCGCCCGATGCGCTCCCGCACATCTACGAGCCGTTCTTCACGACGAAGGAAGAGGGCGAAGGCGTCGGGCTCGGCCTCTCCGTCGTGTATGGAATCGTCGAACGCCACCATGGATTCATCGACGTGGTCTCGGAGCCCGGCCTGGGCACGACGTTCCACGTTCGCCTCCCTTTGACCCAGCCAGACGGCGTCGGGGAGGACGGCAATGGGCAGGAGGATGAGGCATCATGACGCAGCGTGGGGCAGCGACGAGTCCGGCGGCTGACACGAGCCTGTCGATCCTGGTCGTCGATGACGAGACGATCGTGCGCGAGTCGCTCGGCGCATGGCTCCGGGAGGACGGCCACACGGTCACGATCACCGAGAGCGGGCGTCAGGCCCTGCGCCTGGCCGCAGAGCAGACCTTCGATCTGGCGCTGATCGACATCAAGATGCCCAAGATGGACGGCCTGGAGTTGCAGCAGCGTCTTGGCGAAGCGAACCCCGACCTGACGGTCGTCATCATGACGGCGTATGCCAGCGTCGATACCGCTGTGCGCGCCCTGAAGGCCGGCGCGTACGACTACCTCGTCAAGCCGTTCGACCCGGACGAGCTGAGCCACCTGATCCGCCGGGCCGCCGAGTTTCGTTCTCTCTCGGATGAGAACGCGCGCCTGCGTGAGAGCCTCGATGTGGCCCGGCCCGGCTCACCCATCGTCGGTCGCAGCGCAGCTATGCAGCGCGTGCTGGATCTGATCGAGGACGTCGCCCAGACGGACGCAACGGTCTTGGTCCGCGGCGAGTCCGGCACAGGCAAGGAACTCGTGGCCGAGGCGGTCCATGCCGCCTCCCCGCGCCGCTACAACCCGCTCGTCGTCGTGCACTGCGGAGCGCTCGCAGAAGGCATCCTCGAGAGCGAGCTGTTCGGCCACGAAAAGGGAGCGTTCACCGGCGCCTCCTATCACCACAAGGGCAAGTTCGAGCAGGCGGACGGCGGCACGATCTTCCTCGACGAGATCGGAGAGATCAGCGCCAAGGTGCAGGTCGAGTTGCTGCGCGTGCTCGAGGAGAAGAGCATCACGCGTGTCGGTGGCAAGCAGCCGATCCCGACGGACTTCCGCGTCGTCGCCGCGACCAACCGCGACTTGCAGGCGCTTGTTGCCGAAGGGTCCTTTCGCGAGGATCTCTTCTACAGGCTTAACGTCGTACCCATCGTGATCCCGCCGCTGCGGGAGCGACTGGAGGACATCCCGGTCCTCGCGGAGCACTTCCTCGAGCGCGTGTGCAACAAGATGAGCCGTCGTGGCCTGAGCTTCGGGCCGGAAGCGCTCGAGGCGCTCAAGCAACACGACTGGCCGGGCAACGCCCGTGAGCTGCTCAATGCGGTCGAGCGAGCCGTTGTGTTCTGCAAGACGTCCGAGCTGCAGCCGGCCGACTTCCCGCACTACGTCTTCGACGGCACCTCGGCGCCGGCCTCGCGTCCGCGCACGCTCAAGGGCATGGAGCGGACCCATATCGCCGAGGTGTTGAACGAGACCGACTGGAACGTGAGTCGCGCGGCGGCCGTGCTCGAGATCGACCGCGGCACGCTGTACGCCAAGATCCGCAAGTACGAACTGGAGCGACCCGCGCCGCATGGCAGCTGACGAACCGTCGGCCGCCGTCACAGCGCTGGAGTTGCTCGAGATCGCACCCTCGGGCGCCGCGCTGGCCTCCGACGTCGCGAAGTACCTCTCGCGGCTCCTGCGACTGCCGATCCGCCTGCGCATGCCGCAGCCCTCCGTGCCCCTGCTCGAGCTGCCCGGGCGGGACCAGGCAGACGCCGACCATCTGCTCGAGGCGCTGGAGGCCCTCGACGGTCGTCGCGGACACGTGATCGTCGGCCTGACGGGCCGCGACATCGGGCACCCTATCTTCACGCACTTCTTCGGGCGCGCGCGACACGACGGTCGTGCCGTGCTCGTCTCGGCGGCGCGACTGGACCCCGCCTTCTACGGGCTGCCCGAGGACCGCGGACTGACGATCCGCCGGGTGGCGCGAGAGGTCCTGCACGAACTCGGCCACGTCGGCGGCCTGGGGCACTGCCGCGACTGGGCCTGCGTGATGCGCTTCGCGGCGACGGTGGAAGACCTCGACAACCGCGGCACCACGTGGTGCCTGCGCTGCCTCGCGGCGCTGCCTGCGGAACTGGCGGAGGCCGCGAGCCGGCCCTCCTGAGGAGGGCCGGCCCATCCCGGCGCGTCGCGCAGCAGCGGCAGGCGGAGCTCAGTGCGTCAGCGGTTCCGGCGAGTCCTGGGAGGCCGCGGTCCCCGTATCGGCGGCGTCCGCCGACCCGGCCGTGCTCTCCGTGAGCGCCTCGAAGCGGCTCTGGAAGAAGCGCAGCTTGGACGGCTCGTACGTGAACTTCAGGCCGTGGATCTCATCGCGCTTCTGGTAGAGGCGGATGATGCCCTCGGCGACGGCACGCATGTGGTCGTTCGTGTAGACGCGGCGCGGAATCGTCAGACGTACCAACTCGAGCGGCGGCCTGTAGTTCTCGCCGGTCTCCGGATTGCGGCCCTTCGACACGTTGCCGCGCTCCATGGGCCGCACGCCCGTCTCGACGTAGATCTCCGCCGCCAAGCGCTGCGCCGGGAATTCATCCTGGTCGATGTGCGGCAGGAAGCGCTTGGCATCGATGAAGATCGCGTGGCTCCCGGGAGGCGTCACGATCGGGACGCCGCCGTCCATCAACAACTTGCCCAGGAACTGGGTCTGGCGGATGCGCGAGCGGATGTAGCGGTCGTCGAGCATCTCCTTGACGCCCTTGCCGATCGCCGCGAGATCGTGCGTGGCCAGACCGCCATCGGTGACGTTGCCTTCGTAGATCCGCAGGCGCTCCTCGGCCTCCTTCGCCCACGTGGCGTTGTCACGGAACGCGAGCAAACCGCCGATGTTGATCAGGAAGTCCTTCTTGCCGCTGACCGTGCACCCGTCGCCGTAGAGCATCATCTCGCGCAGGATGTCGCTGACCGCCACGTCGTGGTAGCGGTGATCCCGCTCCTGGATCATGTAGGCGTTCTCGACGAAGCGCGTGGCGTCGAAGAAGACCGGGATCTTGTGCTTCCCGCAGTACTTGTAGACCTCCTTCATGTTGTCCATGCTCACCGGCTGCCCGCCGGCCATGTTCACGGAGTGCTCGAAGGAGACGTAGGCGATCGCCTCGGCGCCGTGCTCCTGCACGAGCGCGTCGAGCTTCGCGACGTCGATGTTGCCCTTCCAGGGGTATTCGCTGGTGGGCTGGTGTGCCTCGTCGACGATCACGTCGTGGAAGACACCACCTGCAAGCTCCTGGTGGAGCTTGGTGGTCGTGAAGTACATGTTCCCGGGCACGATCTGCCCAGGCTTGATCATGATCTCGCTGAGGATGTGCTCGGCAGCGCGGCCCTGGTGCGTCGGGATGATGTGCTTGTAGCTCGTGATCTCCTGGAGCGTCTCCACCAGATCGTGATACTCGTCGCTGGTCGTAGCGCTCGCTCGCACGCCCTCGTACGCAGCCCACTGATCCGTGCTCATGGCCGTGGTGCCGGAGTCGGTGAGAAAGTCGATCGCGACGTCGGCCGAGCGCAGCAGGAACGTGTTGTAGCCCGCAGCGCGAATTGCCTTCTCGCGGCGCTCGCGGCTCAGCACGCCCACCTTCTCGATGGTGTGGATCTCGTAGGGGAACGTGTCGAACTCGAAGGGCTCCACGTCCGCGAACACCCAGTGGTAGGCCATCTGATCGCGCCAGCGGCCCTCCTCGACGACCT
>JAHEIK010000141.1 GCA_024639415.1 Planctomycetota bacterium | reverse complement strand
AGCCCGGGGCGCGGGAAGCGGTCGGCAATCACGTGCTGACGCTGCTGGACAGCCGCAACCGCCGTGAGGACGCCATCGCGTTCACACGCAAGCGCCTCGCGTTCGCGACCGACGGCAAGCACAAGGATCGCAGCCAGCGCGCTCGCGAGCTGTTCGATCGCCTGCTCAGCACCCCCGAGCGGGATGAACACGCCACGGCCGCCCGCGAAGACGAGTGCTTCGCCCTGCTCCCCGCGCGGCTGGACGCCGGTCTCACGCCGCAGGCACGCCGCGCCGAGATGGCGCGCACGGTGCGCCGCCTGGCCGACCGCCTCTACACCTGGCGCTACGAAGCGGGCATCGGCTCGCCGGAGGACCGCAAGGACCTCACGCGCGCCGAGTTCAAGCTGCTGCGCAAGGAGATCCGCAAGCAGGTGCGCGGCAAGCTCGCCGAACGCCTCCTGCGGGCAGAGCAGGACGGTGACGCGTTCGCCAAGCCCTGGTTCGCCGTGGAGCGCCTGGCGTTCGCGGCCGAACACGCCGAGCACCTACCCGAGGTCATCGATGAGGCTGGGAAGCTCCTCACCGCGAGCAGCGAGCGGGTGGACCAGCCGCTGGAGCGCATCTATCGCGAGCGGCTCGCCGTCACCCTGGCCTACGCCGCCACCCGCAAGAACGTGCCCGCCGACCGCGTGGCGTTCGTGCTCGCGCTCTTCGCCGAGGGCGATGCCGCGGAGGTCGCTGCTCGCAAGGCCGATCCCGAGGTGATCGAGCTGCTCGACTGGCGCTACCAGACGTACCGCCTGCTCGTGGCGCGGGACGATGTCCCGGCGCTCGAGAAGGCACTCGACGGCTGGGTCGTACCCGCCAAGGTGGACAGCCAGTGGCGCGTCGCGCGCGGCTACATCCACGCCGAGAGCGGGGATCTGCAGGCCGCCGTCGCGCAGTTCGAGGAGGTCCAGAAGCTCGACGAACTCAGCGCAGACGACTACCGCGTCATGGCGGATTGGTACCTCGTCCTGAACGACGACGAGCGCCGCGCCAAGGTGCTGGACCGCTACTACGACCACCAGAACGAGTGGCAGCTCTCGAACCTGGCGTGGCAGTACGGCAACAGCAAGCGCAGCCGCGCCGGCGGCGTCCCGGGCGACTTCGATCCCGAGACGCTGCGTGTGCTGCGCGCCCTGTTCCGCAAGGCCCGCTACCCGGGGAACTACTGGTGGCGCCAGCGCGATCTGTACCGGACGACCAAGGACTTCCGCATCCTCGCAACGGCCGGCGAGGCCCTGACGGGACACACCAAGGAAGGCGTCTACGGCTATCTCGGGCACATGACGCAGCTCATGGGACAGGTCCACGAAGAGGCCACGCTCGACGAGATGGGCACGTACTTCCGAGCTGCGATCGACGCCTCGGACAAGCCGCTCGACCGTCGCGCCCTGCGCTTGGCACTCTCGCTCGTCGCAGGCCGCGCGAGCCTGGTGCAGGTCAAGGACCCGGCCCATGGCAAGCGCGCGCTCGCCGCGCTGCAGGAGGCGTTCAAGGAGACCTGGCAACCTGGGGAACGCGCCCTGATGGCGGAGTTCCTCCGCGGTCTTGGCAAGGTGCGGGACGGCGCGGTGCAGGCCGAGCAGTTCCGCCAGCTCGAGGCGCTGCGCGTGGCGGTCCCCGAGGACTCCGCGGCACGGCTGCGCATCACCGACGCGCTCGCGCAGACGCACTGGGCGTACGCGCAGCACGACCGAGCACTCGCCGTGCTGGCGGCGGGCCTGACGGAGATCCGCAAGTCCAACGAGGGACGCGTGCCCCTTGAATCCGTGCGCGTGTTCGACCGCTACGTGAACTGGCTGGCCAACCGCGGCCGCTTTGCGGACGCCGAGCGCTACGTACTCGCCGAGTTGGAGCGCTGGGACCTTCCGCTACGCCGCCGCGGGCTGCGCAGCATGCTCTATCGCCAGTACGTCGAGGCGCTGCGACGCGGCGCGGCCGTGAGCATCGGCCGCCGAGACGCCCTCTTCACCACGGCCGCGCGCTTGATGGAGCGCACCATGCAGGAGGAGCCCGCGTACGCGCAGGGCGTCTTGTCGACCTATCTCGATCTTCACCGCCGGGCCAAGGAAGTGGCCGCCCCGGCCGACGCCGGCACGCACCTGTTGCAGTTCGCACGGGAGCGCTTCCCCGCACTGCTCGAGCGGGTGCCGCTGAACTCCGCGAGCCATGCGACGAACGTCGCAGGCACGCTCCGCACCCTGGAAGGCGCGCGAACCGGTCTTGCCTATCTCCTTGACCGGCACGACAGCGAGCCCCGCTGGCTGGAGCGCATCGGCTACGACATCTGGCACCGTACCGTGTACAGCTTCGCCCGTTGGCGCAGGGAGGCCGGCCCCATTGGCGACCTCGAGCCGCGCTTGCTGAAGCTCGTCCTCGCGCAGCTCGAGCGCAACCTGCAGCTCGGCGGGAATCACGCGAGCTACTTCTGGAACCTGAGCAACAAATGGGCTTGGCCCAGCAAGGCGGATCAGTTCGCCGCCACGGCCGAGAAGGCCGCGGAGCTGAACGAAGGTTCGCTGGCGATCGTCCAGCGCTGTGCCCGGCTGCTGCGACAGAGCCTGCGGCGCAACCGCGCCGGCGTGGCCCTGCTGCAGGCCGCCCATGCGCGTGGGATCCTGGATCTCGGCGCACGCTGGACCCTGGCAAGCTGGCTCGTCCAGGACCGTCGCTTCGCCGAGGCCCTGCCCCTCACTGAGGCGCTCGTCACCGAGAAGCCGGAGAACCTGGGCTACCGGTTGAAGCACGTCGCAGCCCTCGCCGGCCTGAAGCGGACCGAGGACGTCGCCAAGGCGCTCGACGCGACGGAGACGCATTTCCGCGCGAGGAAGCTGTGGAGCGAGAACACGGCCGCACGCCTGGGTGAGACGGCAGCCGCGCAGCGCATGCCGGCGCGCGCCGAGCGCTGGCTCGAGGAAGCCATCCGGATGCGCCAGGAGGCACGTGGCCACCGCGGGGGCCGCGACTCGACACTTTCCCGCTACTACCGCTCGCTGGCCAAGGCACGCGGAGAGCTGGGCAAGACGGTCGAGGCGGTGCAGGCCGCGTCCACGGCGATCCTCTCGGCGAACCCGCGCAGCCGCCGCGAGTTCTCGGCTGCGATCCAGTCCCTCGACACGGCCCTCGCTTCGGCCGCGTCCCTCGGCGCCTACGTCGAGACGTACGAGGCCGAGGTCAGCAAGAGCGGACTGGACGCGCCGGTCCTGCGCAAGGCGCTGGCGCGTGCCTTCGCCAAGCGTGGCGAGCATGCAGCCGCCGTGAAGCACCTCTTGGCAGCACGCGAGCTTCAGCCGGGTGACGGCGACGTTCACAAGCTCCTCGTCACGGCGTACGACAAGCTGGGCGATCCGACGGGCGCGATCGACGCGCTCTTCGGCTCCATCCGGCTCGCGCCGCACGCTGTGGAGGCCTACAGCGCGCTCGCCGAGCGCTACGCGAAGGCCGGTGACCAGGCCGCCGTGGAGCGCGCGCACACCACGCTCGCCGAGACGTCGCCGCATCAGGCCGCCGGCCACCGTGCGCTGGCCGGCATCCGCGAGAAGCAGGAGCGCTGGCCGGAGGCCGCGGTGCAGTGGCGTCAGGTCGTGCGCACGGAGCGCCTGGATCCGACCGGCTGGCTGGGTCTGGCGCGGGTCCTCATCCGCACGGCGGAGGCGGACGAGGCCCGCAAGGCCCTGGAGCACGTGCTCGCGTCCGATTGGGAGTCCCGCTTCGGTGACGTGAAGGCCCAGGCGGCCGAGCTGCTGCGACGACTCAAACAGTAACGAAACGTCCGTGAAGCCGAGCGAATCGGGGCCGGGTGTCGCCGGCCCCGATTCGGTACAGTGACGCCATGCTCGCCGGAACGACCACGGCCGAACCGGATGTGAAGGAACGCGATGCCCTCGCGCCGCAGTGGAAGGTGCTGCTGCTCGACGACGACGTCACCACGTTCGAATTCGTCATCTGGCTCCTGATGCAGGTGTTTCACAAGCCGCAGACGGATGCGGAACTGCTGACGCGGGAGATCCACGACACGGGCTGCGCCCTCATCACGGTCACCAACTTGGAGCGCGCCGAGCTCTACGTCGAGCAGGTCAGCTCCCTCGCCCGCCCCAGGGGATTCCCGCTGACGGCCGAGATCGAGCCGGCCTAGACCTCGAATTGCCCTGAGATTGGCAATTCGTTGGGCAGAACGGGCTCGCAAGTTGACATCCTGCCCTGCCGAATGCATAGGGGTAGGACTGCGGGGCAACGCCCCGGCGGGAGGATCCATGAAGAAGCTCGCCTGCATCGCCCTGTTGATCACCGCTGCCGGCCTCACCGCCGGCTGCATGTACGGTTCCAAGCAGAACTGCTGCGGTGAATATCAGGCCAACTGCTGTGACTGGTCGTTCTACAAGCCCTGCGATCTGATCGAGGGCAAGCGCGCGGAGTGCCAGCCCGACCCCTGTGCGGGCGAGGTCATCATCCGCCGCGCGCCGGCCCCGGACGTCGTCATCGAAGAAGAAGCGCCCGCCGCGCCGGCTCCCGCCCCTGCGGCCCCGGCGCCCGACGAGATCGAGGCGGCTCCCGCCGGCCCGATCGGCGACTACGGGATGCCCCCCACCGGCAACTAGCGGTCAGGCGGATTCCGGCACCGCCCGCTGCGCCGACCCTCGGCCTAGCGGCAGCAGCACATCACGCAGGAGCGCCGCGGCCACCGCTGCGCCCCGCGAGGTCATGCGCGAGGCTACTTCTGCGCGTCAGGAGCCTGCTGTCCCGGCTCCACGACCTCGATGATCCACTGATGGCGATCCTCGAGCAGACCGCGGTCGTCCTTGAGGACCCAGGGCCGCTTCGCCCGGGCCGGCTTCGCAGGGTCCCACACCACGGCCGTCAACAGATGCCGCCCGACGTCGAGCCCGATGGGCATGCGCGCGACGTGCACGACGCCGACGTCCTTGACGCGCTTCGTACGCTGGTTGACACGACGCCCTTTGGGCAGTGGGGTCCCGCCGGTGCCGCGCCCGCGACGCTTCGTTCCGAGGCGCCAGCCGATCGGCGTGGGCAGGCCGCGACGCTTCGTCGCCTTGCCCTCCTTGGCTGCGCGCGCCCGCCTGAGCCTGCGGAGACGCTTCTCGAACGGATCGAGGCGCTCGTCGCCCGGGCTGTCGGCATCCTCATCCTCTTCCTCGGGGGGCTTCGTCACGACGGGCGCCGGGCCCAGGATCCAGCGGACCTTGAGGCTGTGGCTGGCAGGCTTCATCGTGAGGACGCGGAACTCCGGCAGTTCTTCACCGGCGACGATCTGCACGTCGGCGCTCTTCGGCCAGACCTCGTCGATGGGCGAGACGCGCTCGTAGATGCGCAGCACGCCGGCCTCGAGGCAGACCGGGCAGTACGCCGAGCCCCCGCCGCTGTTCATCGCGCAGCCCGGTGCGGGGCGCCACACACCCTTCTTGAACGTCGCGCCGCCTTCGTACACGCCGACGCCCGGGACCTTCGCGTCCAGGAAGTGCTGCCACGGCGGATTGCCGGGATTCGTGGTGGCGTTCGCCGCGTTCACGAAGCCCTGCGGCTCGCCTGGGTTGTTGGCGTACTCGTCCAGCAGCCCGAGGAACGCATGGCCAAACTCGTGCACGACGACACCCCGGGGTCCCGTCGTCGCGATGCCCATCCCCCCCATGCCGAGCCGCCCCATCTGGGCGAACACGATGGCGAGGCTGTCGTGGTCCTGCAGGTACTGCAGGTAGTGCCAGACGCGGCGCGGGTTCGCCCAGACCTGGCCCTGCGGTCCGGCCGCCTTGCAGTCGAGCGCCGTGCTGTACTGCTTCGGTCCACGCTTCTTGCGCTTGCGCCTACGCAGCCGCGCTGTCAACTCCTCGTCCGCCTCCGGCGGCACGGGCTCGTCCACGCCCTTGTCCTCGCTCGCGAGGTTGAACTGCCAGAAGTTGAAGTAGCTGCGGTACTCCTTGTAGAGCGGCTCGCGTAGCAGCACGTCGAGCTGACCGACGAACGCCTTGTCGCACTTCGCCTGTTCCTTGATGCGGTAGCCGTCGGCCATCAGCGCCACGTCGATGCGGCGCTCCTGCGGCCCGATCGGGCCCATCGGCGTGATCCCGAGGAACGCGTTCGGTCCGGAGCGATCGTCGGCTTCCGGGGCGTAGGGCGAGTCGGGGTGCCTGTCGAGCAGCTTCCAGAACGTGCGCCGCGCCGAAGTCCACTTGCGCCTGCGCTGCTGCTCGAGTCCCTTCAGGAACAGGTCGGCGTCCGGGCCGGGACGTTCCTGCGGATCGGGTGCACGCTCGAAGGCGCGCTCCGCCTGGCCCTCCTCCTCCGCGTGAACGCACGCAAGCGGCATCGACGCGCCGCTCAGCGCGAAGATGCCGAGCAGCAGGCAGCCGCGAAGCAGGAGGCGGCGGAGCAACGGAAGAGGCTAGCCGGCCGGCGGAAGGTCGAGACCCGAGGAGGACTCAACCTTCTTGGCGGGCGGCTTGGCCGGCGTCTTCGGTGCGGGGGCCTGCTTCGCAGGCAGGTCCCGCGGTGACTTCCAGATCGGATCGCTCGGCGTGGACTCCAGCGGTGAGCCCTTGGCGCGCCCGGCCGGCGGCAGATCCCAGTTGGGATCCGGCTTGGGCATGCCGGAGCCGGCGTCCGTGTGCGAGGGCGCAGGCGCGGGGCGCACGACACGGGCCGCAGGCGGAGCCGCGGGCTGCTCCGTCGCGATCGACTCGGTGGGCGGGGCCATCAGCGGCGCACCCGTCGGACCCTCGTAGGTTCCAGCGGGCGGCGCCAGCGGCTGCCCCTCGTCGTCGACGGCCAACTCGTTGCCGCGCTCATCGACGTAGACCACCTCCTCGGAGACGCAGCCGGCCACGAGGGCGAGCAGCGTGAGGCAGCCAGCGAAGACCATCCAGCGGTGCGTATCCATGGCATCCTCCCGGCCCCCACGAGGGCCTGTGCGCGGGCCCAGGATAGGCGAAACCCGCGGCTCCCGCGGCCTGCAGGACGAAACCATGCGGCCGCAGCCGCGATGTTTGGTCCGGAGGACCCTAGGATGCCCCCCATGGCCAAGCCCGCCCCGCTCCTGCTGCCCTGCCTCCTCGTCTTCCTCACGGTCCTCCCGCCGGCCGAGGCCATCGACCCGAAGGTCAAGGACCTGGTCAAGACCATCGAGGACAACGCCCGGGATCCCTTCGAGCAGCGCAAGCGCGAGAGCGCACTGCGCAAGCTCGGCAAGATCGGGGGCGTGGACGCGGCGCGCGCCGTCCTCGCGCTCTTCGACGACCCCTTCGTCCACATGCACGACCACGCCGTCAGCGCTTGGATCGCCATGTTGAAGGGCAAGGAGGCGGCCGAGAGCCAGACGTTCCTCACGAACCGCGCGCTGAACGATCGCAACCCCGCCGTCCGCCGCGGTGTAGCCGCCGCTCTCGGTGTCACCAGCGGGACGGAGATCGAGGGTCCGCTGCGCACGGCGATCCGCAAGGAGAAGCACCCCGCGGTCCTCGCGGCCTTGGCCGACGCGGCGCTCCGCCTGCGGGGCAAGCCCGCACTCGATGGAGCGCTGCTGGGCCGACTGAACGTTAAGGACGGTCGCGCCGCACTGCACGTAGCCCTCGCTGCGGCGACCATCGACGGCAAGGACGCCGTCCCGGGATTGACCAAGTTGCTCAAGCATCGTGCACCGCTGGCGCGCGCCGGGGCCGTGTACGCCCTGCAGTCGCTCGACGCCTTGCCGGCAAGCTGGGTCGACACCGTCGTCGACGGCAAGGACCCCGAGCCGGCGATGGCCCTGGCCGAGTCCCTCGCACTGCGTACGCAGGTCCTGCCCTGGCCCGGCCGTGGTCGCGCCGTCTTGGAGCGACTTCTGATGCATCGCTCCTGGCGCGTGCGCGCGGCGGCGGTCCAGGGTTCCCTGCGCCTCTGGGACAACGGCATCGTCGATCTGCTCATCGCACGTCTGAAGCCCGAGAGCGGACGGATTCGCGACGATGTGCGACGAGCGCTCGAGACCTACACCGGACAGACCACGCAGGGTACGGACCCCGACTTGTGGAGCGCATGGTGGCGTCAGCGTGGAGCGGACTTCGATGCGGGCGAGCGCCCCAAGCCCGACCCGGCGGGTGAGATCGCGTTCCGCGACGGCAGCGAAATCTTGAAGGCGGAAGGTTCGAAGACCGTGGCGTTCTTCGACCTCCCTCTGCAGTCCAAGCGCTTCGCGTTCGTGTTCGACCTGAGCGGCAGCATGAAGAACGTCGCCAAGAAGGGCTCGGAGGAGGGGCGCACGAAGCTGGAAGTCCTGCGCGCCGAGATGGAGAAGACGCTCTCCGCACTGCCCGCCGACACCCAGTTCGATCTCTTCGTCTATCGCTACTGGAGTTCCTATCCTCCCAAGACCAAACTCACGCGGGCCCTCGGGAAGATGCAGCCCTGCACCAAGCAGAACGTCCGCAAGGCCCTGGCCTGGCTGAGCAAGCAGCAGGCCAAGGGCTGGGGCGCGTTCTACGAGCCGCTGGAGAGCCTGCTCGAGGACGACGTCGACAGCGTCGTGCTGTTGTCGGACGGCAGCCCCAGCCGCGGCCGCTTCGACCGGGACTTTCGCATCCTGCAGGAGTTCCCCACGGCCAACCGCTTCCGCCGCATGGCCGTGAACACAGTGCTCGTGGGCACGAAGGGCGCGGACCGCAAGTTCATGCAGGCCCTGGCCGCGGCCACAGGTGGCCGCTTCCGCAACGCGGGC
>JAHEIK010000581.1 GCA_024639415.1 Planctomycetota bacterium | reverse complement strand
GCCCCTACATGCTGGGGGTGTGCCGCAGGTTGTAGGGGCGGGTTATATACCCGCCCGCGTACCTCCTGGTGCGGATGGGCGGCAATGTATGCCGCCCCTACGGCGCCCCGGGAACCTCGCCGGCCTGACCGCGTCCAAGACTGCGGAGGCCCGTCATGGCTCGACTTGCGTTCGCACTCCTGATCCTGCTGGCGCTGGCCGCGCCCGCGCAGGCGGATTCCTGGATGGCGCCGGGGCCCAAGCTGGCCTCCTCTGCCGACGGCACGACCTACGTGATCGTCCAGCCGACCAAGGCCTGGAAGGACGTCCGCTTCCAGCTCGTGAAGCGCGCCGAGGGACGTCCTGCGCGCCAGCCGCCGTACCTCGTCGGGCGCCGCACGGGGGAGCCGGACCGGATCGACGCCGAGAAGGGCGACAAGGTCCTGGCCCGTGGCGCCGTCGACTTCGTACCGCTGGAGGTGCGCTGCTTGAACGGCGGTCGGGGCTTCGTGCTCTTCGAGACCTACGCCAACGTCGGCTACCACACGGTCTTCCAGCGCCACGACGCCAAGGGCAAGGTCGTGTGGTCGAAGTCGCTACGCGACCTCTTCAGCGCGAAGCAGATCAAGGGCTTCAGCCACTCGGTCTCCTCCATCTGGTGGTACGAGGGCCTCTGGATCGACGAAGCCGCGGGCGACATCGTCGTCGGCTACAAGGGCGAGCAGGGCCGTGGTGTCCTGCGTGTCGCCCTGAAGGACGGCAAGCAACGCGAGGGATCTGCGAAGGGGCTGCTCCAGTTCGTCGGCATCGGCAGTGCCGAGGAGCGCATCCGGGCGCTCGACAGCGCCAAGAAGTGGAAGCTGGACGGCGTGCTCGAGGCTGTCCAGGCCGCCTTCGCCAAGACGTCTACGCCGCTGCTCGCACGCTTGCATTTCGCCGTGCACATGCACGCCGCAGGGGATGAGAGCGGCACGGACCTGATGCGCGCTTCGGCGCAGGCGGGCACCGCGCCCGACGCGCGCGCCCATGCCGTACGGCATCTGAGCATGTTCGTGCCTGCTCAGGAGGCGCTGCCCTTGCTGCGGGACGCCATGCGCGCCAAGGACGACATGGTCTGGAGTGCTTCGGAGGAAGCGCTGCGCAAGCTCGGCGCACGCGCGGTCGAGACGCTCACGGCGATGATCCTCGACGAGAAGGCGAGCGAGCGCTACCGCGCCGGCGCAGCGACGGCGCTGTGGAACATGGGCGCACCGGCGGCGCCTGCGCTGCCCGCGCTGAAGAAGGTGGCGAAGAGCGGCCTGCCGAAGCTCGAGTACGCGGCGGGACACGCGATCAAGCACATCGCGAAAGAGGCTGCGCGGTAGGGGCCTTGGGAGTCCGGCGCGGAGCGACGGACGAGTCCTGGCCAGTCCCCCGCCCGGGGGATCACCCGCCGAACTTGCGCAGTACCGCGAGTACGACCCCGATCACCTCGACGTTCTTCGCGGGTACCGTCCAGCGCCCGCGACCGTTGGAGAGGTGCAGGCGCCCTCCGCCGGACTCATCTTCGGGACTCTCGCCCTCGGGGTACGTCTTCCACAGGGTGGGGGCCCCGCCGGCGATGCACAGCGCCGCGAGATCGCCGAACTCGGGCTCCCGTCCTTTCGCGATGACGACGTGATCGCCGTCGCGGACGTCGAGTGCCTCCAGCGCGTTGCCGGCGACCCGCACGGTGACGGTCTCGCCGTCCTGGGTGAAGGCGCCGGGCCTCTCATCCAGCAGCAGGGCAGCACTCGAATACATAACAATATACTAACGCAGGTCTCCCCCAAAGGTCCGTGTTGCGCCCGCTTCGCGGTTCCCGGATAACCGGGGACCTATGCGCAAAGCCCGATTCCTCGCCTTCTTCGCCCTGCTCCTTGCGCTGGGTGCCGGCGCGCGCGCGTGGGCCGACCCCAAATCGCCCCAGCTCACGCTGAAGGACCTCTATGGAGGCGGGCGCAGCTTCACGAAGGGCATCCCCAGCTGGAGTTGGCGGCCGGGGCACGCTCAGCTCGTCCGGACGCAGCGCCGCAAGGGCGGCTCGTTCCTCCAGACGATGGACCCCGCCACGGGCAAGACGGCGGCACTGCTCGACCTGGGAGGCCTCCGCAAGCTCGTACCGGGCAAGGGCTCGCGCATGCGCGGCATCGGTCGCTCGGGCGCGCCCGCGTTCAAGTGGCGGGCCGATGGCAAGGCGCTCTGCGCGGTCGTGAAGGGCGACCTCGTCTGGGTGGACCTCGAGAGCGGAGCGCGGCGCAGGCTGACCGCGACCGACAGCCCGATGCGTGACCTGAACATCGCGCCCGACGGCTCGCATGTCTCCTTCAGCAAGGGGAACGAGCTGTGGGTCGTCGCGACGAAGGACGGCGATCCGTACCCGCTCACGAGCGGCGGCAGCGAGACGCTGCTCAACGCGACGCTCGACTGGGTCTACCCGGAGGAACTCGGCCATAGGACGGCGGCCTGGTTCTCGCCGGACGGCAAGCACATCGCCTACCTGCAGATGGATCAGTCCCAGGTGCCGCGCTACCGCGTGCCGGGCATCCTGTCGCTGCGCTCGCAGGGGCGCGAGATGTTCTACCCCAAGGCCGGCGATCCGAACCCGAAGGTGCGCGTCGGCGTCGTGCCGGTCGAGGGGGGAGAGACGCGCTGGGTCGGCGTCGACAAGCGCTCGGAGTACGTGCTCAGCGTCAGTTGGAA
>JAHEIK010000140.1 GCA_024639415.1 Planctomycetota bacterium | reverse complement strand
CTCGATCACACGCTGGACGTGGTCGCCGTCCTGGAAGCGGATCTCCGTCAACTCCAGCCGGCCGAAGCGCTCGACGTACACCTTGTGCGGGCCCACGACGAGGATGTCGGTGACAGCGGGATCAGCCATCAGCGGCGCGAGCGGCCCCACGCCTAGGGTCTCGTCCGTGAGGTCATCGGCAAGCCGGGCGCGCTCGTGCTCGTTGAGCGGGATGTCCTCCTCGGCCAGCACGCGTGCCACGAACTCCTGCACGACGCGTGCGACCGCCGCCTCGTCCTCCGCGACCATGCGCCGATCGCCGATATCGTCGAGCAGTCGCGCGAGCAGCCTGGCCTTGACGGTGACGTAGTCGGCGCGGCCGCGACGCTGGTCGGCGCTCGTCGCGCCACCGGGCTGCTGCTTGATGCGGGTGTTCGGCGCCGTGGCGACGGATCCGATCAGGCGCTTGCGCAGCGCCTCGCTAGCGCTCCTTGTAGAAGACGAACCCATCTACCCCTCCACCCATTCGGGGACGCGCGCAGCGGTGGCCGCGACAGGCAGCGCGGCCACCTCGACGTCGGCATCGTGGGGTGCCGGGAGCGTACGCACGTCGAGTGCGACGATGTCGTCGACGAGCGCCGAGATCGAGCGGCGGAAGCGGTTGAAGCGCGACGAGTGCAGAACACGCGGCAGCCCCATGTTCACAGCCATCGGCAGCTTCTTGTCGAACGCCACCTCGTGCCGCACCGGCAGTTCGAGATGCGCCTCCACGTCGGGAATGGTCAGCTCGCCGGGGAAGGAGGGCTGCGCGCGGTTCAGCACGACCCAGTTCCGCTCGCGTGCGATGCCGAGTTGCTGCAGCGTCTCGAGCAGGCTCGCCGTGCCGTTGAGGACCGGCACGATCACCTGCGTCACGACGCAGATCACGTTGCTCAGGTCCAGCACGCCCATGACGACGCCGTCGACGACGGGGAACGTGTCTACGACGACGTAGCGGTACGCGCGGCGAGCGAGCGAGATCACACGCGAGACGACCTTGTCGTCCACGTCCGCGGCCGAGAGGACCGTGGGCGGTGCAGGCAGCACGCGCAGGCCGGATTCGTGCGGCAGCGTCATCTGACGCAACAGCGTGGTATCCAGCCGGTCGAGCTGCTCGGCTGCGTCCGCGATCGTCTGCGTGGGCTCCAGATTCAGCATCGAGGCGCACACGCCGAGCTGGAGCGAGAGGTCCACGAGCAGCACGTCGCCGGGATGACGCCGTGCGAGCTCACACGCCACGTTCGTCGAGACGGAGGACTTCCCGACGCCGCCCTTGTTGCTGATGAACGAGATGACCTTGCCGAACTCGGCCCCGCCGCGCGCACGCGCGGTGCCGCGCCGCAGACGGCCAATCAGCTCGCCAAGCTCCGAGCTCGACAACGGCCTGCGAAGGAAGTCGACGACCTGCGCCCGCAGCGCTTCGATGATCACGAGGCTCTCCCTCTCGCTGCCGCTGAAGTCCTGGGGACGGTAGACGGCCACGACGGCGGCCTCCGGCGCGGCGGCGGCGATCTCCTCCGCGAACGCGCGCAACTCCGCAGCCGAGGTGCCCATCTCGACGAGCACACAGTCGGGCTGGCGCACGCGCGCAGCCTCGATGCCGGAGAGCGTGTCGGGCGCGTAGTGCACGACACTGCGTACACCCTTGACGCCTTGGACGGCGCCTTCGAACTCCTCCTGCAGCGACGCCTCGGGCGCTACCACGAGGAAGCGAATGGCTGTTTCCCTGATCACGATGTCCTCCGGAGAGCTAGCGGGCCAGCGCGGCCGCGCGGACGCCTGCGTCCATGTCTTGGTTTAGGTCGCCGATCTGGCGCGCGAGCCAGGACGGCAGGCCGACCATGCCCGGGGTGGATACGGCCGACACGTTGGCGGGAATCACGACCGACGGGAGCTTGCGCAAGAAGAGCGTGATCTGCTGCTGGTCGCGGTCGTCGTCGTCGCCGTTCGTCATCGCCCCGAGCACGAGCACGAGTCCGAAGCCCACGATGCGCGGGTCCATCTCGTCCTTGGGGACGTTGTTCACGGGCGGCAGGAACGGCGGGTTGCTGTTGCCGGGACGGCCGTCGTAGAACCACAGCACGTCCCCCTCGTAGATGGGCAGCAGGAACAGCCGCGGCTGGTAGTTGGCGTCGAACACGTTGCCCAGGCGTGCGAGGGCGGCGCTCAGGTTCGGGGTGGTGTCCACCCAGACCGGATCCCCCATCGACCAAGCCTTGCGCGCTTCGTCGTCGCGATCGGTGAACACGGCAATCGGCTCGGCGGAACCGGTGACCATCTGGCCGGGGGGAATGATGGGCGGCGCGCCGCGAGTCCGCTGATCGGGATCGAGGCGGATCGGCGGACCTCGTCGCGGGCCGCCCCTGTCATCGGAGCCCTCCCCAAAGGTCAGGTCGAAGGTCGTGTTCGCCGCAATCCTGTTCCAGTAGTCGTGCTCCATGGCCAGGGGCGCCGTACCGGTCAAGCCGAGCGAAGGTCGCGGGACGCCGGCAAGCGTCACGCGCCGACCTGCCGCGACCGAGGTGCTGCGCACGGTCACGCCGCGCCCACGCATGCCGGCGGCCATCAGGCTGCCGCGCGAGAATAGGTACGGCAGGGCCGGTCCGCGCGTGCTCACACCGGCCTGCGCGTCGAGCGCATTGAGGCCGGTCGTACGGCGCAAGCGCACCAGGAACGCCTCGCGCGGCGCGGCGCCCGAAGGTGCGGCTCCGAAGTCGCTGCGTGCATACGCACGGTTCTCTACGTGCGCAAGCTCGCGCTCGTCGAACCAGCCACCGACCATGTCTCCGTGGCCCTGATTGCCGAGGTTCAGCGCGGGATCAGGGGCGTAGGCGACGCCGGGCACGAGGTCGATCTTCTGGTTGGCTGCCATGGACCCCGTGCCGCCGGAGAAGCGGACGACCGGCGCGCTGCCGAACTGGTAGGGATCTGCGGCCGTGACCCCGAAGTCGTCGTCGAAGTGCGCAAGCAGGATGGCGCGTGAGGCGAGGCGTCGATCCACGTCCGTCGCCGCGTCGGCGAGACGCAGCCCCTCCATGGCGGCCGCGTCGGTGGAGTTGCTCATCTGACGCTGCACGATCCGCACGAGGCCGAGGTCGGACACAAGTCCGCCAAGGGCGAAGAACGTGAACAGCAACAACGCGACGAATACCTGGATCACAGGGACACCTCCTCTGCTCGCTGGCTACCTAGGGCTGCTTGGCCTGCTCTTTTGGGACGGCCATCAGGCGCTTCTCGCCGCCGACGATCACCTCGACGAGGCGGTAGTTCTCGTCCTTCGGCTTGTCGGCGTCGGCACCCTCCGCCGGGGCCGCGAGCTCGACCTCGACCGCCAGGTCCGGGATCGAGCCCTCGTCGGCCTTGCCCTCGCGCGCCTCGAGCTGCCCGGAACGCATCGCGACCTGCAGCGTGGCTTCGAGGGCGAGCGCCTGGTTGAGCTGCGCCACCTCCTTGGGCTCGACGGCGATGATCAGCTCCTCGACCGGCTTGCTCGTCAGGCTTGTGCCCTGCAGCAGGCTGGCCTTCTCACCGATCTCGTGGCGCTGGTGAACGGGCTGGATGACGACGCCGTTCTGCACGACGACGCGCACCTCGGCACGGCGCCGCTTGATCACCGGCTTCTCGTCCGGCTCGGGCACGAGCTGCGCGGCATGCAGCGGCGCGTACGGTCCCTTGACGTCCAAGCGGCCGTGACTGGCGGTGCGAGCGCGCGGGGCCTCCTCCACCTCCACCTCGAGCGTCATGACGATGTCGAAGTGATCGCCCTGCTGCAGCCCGTGCAGACCCGGAACCTCGGCCGTCTTGAGACGCATGGCACGCTTGCCCGGCGGGATGCCTGCCGTGGGGCCGGGACGCGTCCCGCGCGGGTAGAACTCGTCCTGCATGAAGATCTGGCCGGCTTGCTTGTCACGCCGGAGCACCCGACCGAGCACGTCGCGCGCGTTCTTCGCCGCTGCCTCGGGTACCTCCTGCGGTCGCATCCACACGGTCGCGATCTGCAGGGTGCGCGGGTTGAGCAGATGCTCGCGGCCCACGCGGCTGTAGGCCGTGATCGGGCGCACGCTGATCGGCACCGGGATGCGACCCGTGCGATCGAAGGCGGGCTTCTCCGGCGCCTCGTCCTTCTCCAGGAACGGGATGCTGATCGCGCCCGCGCTGTGCAGCAGCAAGGCGCCGCCGACACCGGCCACCAGCAGGATGGTGCACGCCACCAGCGCGGGCGGCAGTCCCCGTCGCATTCCATGGGCATGAGTCCGTGTCATCGTGAGTCTCCAGGGACCTGGTGGTCCTCGTCGTGGTGCGGTTGGGGAACAGGGGCGCGCATCAATCGAAGACCTCGCGCCGGAAGATGGCCTGTGCGCTCATGAGCTTGCGGAAAGGGCGCACCGTCTCGCCCGCGGCGTACAGCCGCCCCAGCCCGTAGGAACCGGCGTAGACGCCCGCCTCGCCGCCATCGGCGACGAAGCCGCCCGGTGCGGCGTTGGTCTCGACGACGGCGCCGTCGTCCGCCTGAATGCGGTTGGCGACGTTCGGCGCGGTCGGTCCACCGGCCGCCTGCAGGTGACCGGACAGCATGGCGGCCTGGTACGGGTAGTTGATCCGAATCGCTACGAGACCGCGCTGCGGCATGGCGGCCGGTGTCGTCATGCTGAACGGGCTCGCCGTCGGGAACGCGGGGTTGCGGATCTCTTCGACGACAGGAACCCAGCGCAGCGTCTCGCGGCCCTCGGCGTCGCGGCCCTGGACATAGGGGATGCCCACGGTGAAACCGCTCGGCGTCGTCGGATCTGTCAGGAGCGCGCCGGGGTAGCGCATGAGGCGCCTGCCGCCGCTGTGATCGACGATCATCAACGGCCGCAGCATCTGGTTGAGGACGGGCAACCCGTCGAGGAACGTCTCGAGCGGCACGCCGCCGGGGATGGCGTTCAAATCGATGACGAGGTGCTCGCGCTGGAAGATGCGCGCACGCACGGCCGGGTCCTGAAGAGCCTGGTCGAGCGTCATGTCCGGAGGAAGCGGGATGACTGCGAGTTCGCGCGCCGTGGAGCGTGCAGCATCCTGCACGGCTTGCGCCGTGAAGAAGAGCCTGCCGAAGTCGACGGTCACCGCCAGCAGCAGATACATGAGCAAGGCGACGAAGCCGAACTCCACGAGGACCGCCCCGCGTTGGCTCGACGCGCGCGCATGATGGGTAGCGACGTTTCGCAAGGAAGGGACTCCGTCTTGTTCGCACGACGTGTCGTCGTACGCGTCAGAGAACGAGCGCGACGGCGTATCCGAGGGCGATCGCAGGCCCGTACGCCACCTCGCCGGCGCCGCGTCGGGCCGCGAGCAACGCAGCCACGCCGCCGAAGAGGGCCACGAGCGGAAGGACGACCAAGAGGCCGACCGGCCCAAGCACGGCCCCGAGGCCCGCGAGTAGCTTGCCGTCACCGCCTCCGAGCCAACCCGCAGCGAAGGCCGCGAAGCCCAGCAGCAGACCGACGCCGAGTCCGGCGAGCGGCGCGATCCAGTCGAGCTGCTGGAAGCCCAGCAGTCGCGAGGCGATCGCCCAGAAGATGAGTGCGAGGGGGAATGCATCGGATATCACACGGGTTCGGGCGTCCTGGATCGCGGCGCCCACGAGGACGACGACAGGGACGGCCAGGGCCAGGGGGGGAAGCAACACAGTCGCGCTCCGGGAGATGACGGGCGCCCACGGTCCTCCCGAACCGGAGGCGCCCGTCGTGACGTGCGACCGCTGGGGATTCGCCGCACGCGAGCCGGGATACGGCTCTGCTAGGGGTACGGAACCACGAGCGTCGGCAGTTCGCCGGTGTCGTAGCCCATGTTGTCACCCATGCGCTCGGTGTTGCTGTTCGCAACGATCTGCTGCACGTCGAGGGTGATGTTGCCGCTCGCGTTGGTGTCGGTCTCGATGATGCGACCCGAGCTCATCGGGTTGTTGTCGTCGGCGCTGACGCCCGGGATGATCGCAGCCGAAGTGCCGATCAGATCGCTCGTCTTGTGACCGAGCACCGATACGGCGGCGACAGCGACGATCGCGATGCCGGCGACCAACAGGGCGTACTCGACCATCGCAGCGCCCTTCTTGCTGCGCAGGAAGGCTAGGAACTTGGACATGGGAAATTCTCCGTGACTGGGGATTGGGGAGCTGGGGAACTAGAGAGTGAGAAACAGGGGAACCAAGGGAGGGCCGCCGCAGCGAACGCGTCGGCGGCACTTCCAATGCATCAGCGCAAGGTGCAACGCGTCCGGCGGCGGCCTACGCGGACCATCATCTCGTCCACGGACGGGAAGGCCCACGCACGTGCCTTCGGCTCCGGCTTGCGCATCACGACCGGATGCACGAGAACGACGAGCTGGAACTCATCGCCCTGGCGCTCGTACCCGTCGAACACGCCGCCCAGCAAGGGCAGGTCGGAGAGGCCGGGTGTGCCGTTGTCGACGTTGGATACGTTGCGCGTGATCAAGCCGCCGACCAGCAGCGACTGACTGTCTTCGAGCTTGGCGGTCGTCTGGAGCGAGCGTGTCCGGAACGACGTCGTCGACTGGGCGGTCCCGGTCGCCTGGCGGATTCCGGCCGTGAGCTGTGCGTCGGGCAGGCTGATCTGCGGAGCCAGATCCAGCGTGATCTCGCCGTTCCGGCCGACGAGCGGCCTCACGCTGAGCTGGACGCCGAAGGGACGGAACGCCACCGAGTTGAGCACACCCTGCGCGCCCTGATTCGCATCCGTCGCGAACGAGGTCGGCACGGGAATCTCACCGCCCACCTGGAAGAAGGCCCGCTCTCCCGACAGCACGGTGAGCGACGGCCGCGACAGGCTGCGGGCAAAGCCCTTCTGTTCGAGCAGGCTCATCAGGGAGTCCATCACGAAGTGGTCCGTGTGGAGCTGGAACTGGTTGGAGAGCGTCCCCGACAGGAACCCGATCACGTTCTGCACGTCGACGTCGTTGCTCTGCGTACCGACGCGGGGCGCGGCTGCGCCCTGCATGGGGATCGAGGTACGAGCCGGATTGAGCGAGCCCTGCGTGACGTTGCCGACGGCTCCGCCCAGCTGTGAGTTGAAGGAGCGCAGTCGCGTGCAGTTGACCTCGTAGAGGCGGATGTCCACGCGCACCTGCGGTAGGTCGGAGACCTCGATGAAGGAGAGGATGCGGCCGCCGCCGGCATCGATCACCTTGGCCCGGCCGACGTTCGACTCGATCAGGTTCTGCAGCGAGGACGAGCTTCCGCCACCCCCGAAGAGCTGAGACAAGGCGCCTCCGCTGGCGATGCCGGTGCCGGACGCGCCTCCGCGCTGGGTGCCGGTGAGCGCGCCGCTCTCGTCCGCTCGCACGCGAATGGCGTCGCCTTGCTGCAGCCCCAGCATGCTCTGCGCCATACTGAGCACGCGAATCAACTCGATCTGCGACTTGACGGAGCCCTGAAGCACGAAGACGTCCTTGTCGTCATCGGCGATGCGTCCTCGCATCAGACGCTGGATACGCACGTCGTTGATCCCAATACCCTTGATGGCACTCTGGATGCGCGTCTCGACGCGACTGGGCAGGCTCTGCACGCGGATGAGGTTGATGACGGTGCCGCTGGCGCGCGGTGCGTCGACGGGCTCGGTCTTCGGTGTCGGACGGACCACGACGGAGTCCGACGTGGGAACAGGATCCGCACGGACCACGGCGGGCTGCGTCTTGCCGCCGCCGCGGCGAGCGTCCAGGTAGCGCTGAGCGAGTTCCTCGGCGGCGTTGGCCGTCGAGACGTCGGGCACGACGCCGCGCAGGACCACGGCGTCGCGATCGGGTGCGGAGCGCACGCTGATCGACGCATGCACCTCGCGCAACGCCTCCTCCAACATCGAGAAGTCGCGCTTCACGTGGAAGAGGTAGGTGCGCACGCTGCCGTCGGCGAACCACACGAGGACGGTCGTGCGCCCCGGCGCACGCCCCAAGACCAGCCCCTCTTGCTCGTTGATGGGCTCGAAGCTGAGGACTTCAGGATCGGCCACGGCGACACGCTTGACGCCTTGATCGAAGCCGAGCCGCGCATGCGTCGACACGAGAAGGTCGCGCGTGGGCGTGGCCTCCTCGGCGGTGGCGAGCGCGCCCCAGGAGAGTACGAGACAGCAGCAGGCGAGCGCTGCGAAGCGCATCGTGCGTGCAAGAACAGATCGAACGGTGCGTTGAAGGAGCATGGGGAGCTTGCGCCTCTGGCTCCCACCGTCATCCCTGCCGGTGTTGTCCGCTCTTCCGCGAACGATGATGAGGCTACGACCGATTGCCTTGCGTGACACACCGTTGTGGGTCAACCATGAAGAGGAATTCAGGGGTCGGTGGGCGCGACCCGTCGGCGGGCTAGTCTCCGCGGCACTGGAGGTGTTCGATGCGAAAGCTGTCTGTACTGCTTGTTGCGTGCGCGACCGTCACGGTCACAGTTCTGTTCTCCGGATGCTGCGGCGCCCACTCCTACCGCTGGTGGGATCCCTGTCCCCCGCAGGACTGCTGTCCCGTTGGGGACTCCTGCGATCCGTGCGACCCGTGTGGAGCCTGGCGCTACACGCGCTGACGCCGGGCTTGGCGCAGAGGCACAAGCCGCAACGACATCGGGTCCGGGTTGCGGCAACTCGGACCATAGTCACGTACGGCACGACGTCGCCGTGCAAGTGCGCCCCAAACCCCCACGATCTGCCCCCTCGACGAGTGTTCAGACGGGCCCAGTACCCCCTCG
>JAHEIK010000580.1 GCA_024639415.1 Planctomycetota bacterium | reverse complement strand
GTGCATGTCGAGCGCACGCCGCGACTCATCAAGGCCGCGCGACGCAGCCGCATCCAGCGTGTGAACGAGGCCGTGAGCCTCATCTGGAACGCGTACGAGGCGGCCTGGAAGGACATGCCCATCACGGAGCTGATGACGTCGGACTCCGTGCGCGAGACGCTGCAGTGGCTCGTGCGCCGGGAGCGGCTCGAGGCCCACCTCCTGCTCGATCCGTGGGGGACGGCATATCAGCTCTGGAGCGACAAGCGCAGCGTGCGGATCCAGTGGGTCAGCGCCGGTCCGGATCGCTTCTTCGGCACGGCCGACGACGTCCTCGGCTCGTGGGACGGCAACGGCCTCTACGACCTGCTGCCCCAGCGCATCCAGGACTTCCACCGCTACGTGCAGCAGCACTACCAGGCGCCGCTCGACGAAGACGTCGAGGAAGTCGAAGGCGAGCCCATCATCAAGGATGAGGAGATCTTCGACGCCTTCGAGACGGACAACGACATGCCTTTCGAGCAGGACGCCCCCGGAGCGCCCGCGCTTGGCGCGGCGTGGGAGGGCCCGGTCAACAACGGCACGATCGGCATCGGGGGCGGCGCCGGCGGCGCCTTCCGCGGCCGCGGTGGGGGCCGCGACATGGGTACCGGTGGCGGGGGGCGCAAGTCGTTCACCGAGGCCGTCGCACACCTGCGCAAGGACTTCGATCCGACGCTCTGCTTCGTGCCCGAAGCCATCGTCGGCCCGGACGGCAAGGCGCTGCTGAGCATCCCGCTCCGGGACTCGATGACGACCTGGCGGCTGCGCCTCGTGGCGTCCAACGCCGCGGGCGCGACGGGCGTGGGGACGGGCAGCATCCGCATCAAGCAGCCCGTGCACGCGACGCCGTGGCTCGCACCGCATCTGACCGTCGGCGACGTCGTGGACGTGCCCGTGGCCGTGCGCAACGAAGAGTCGCGCGCTGTCGAGGCCACCGTCACGCTCAGCGTCGCGTCGGCGCACCTGGCGCTGCAGTCCGCCGAGCAGGTCGTGGTCCCGATCGCCGCGAACGCGACGGGTCGTGCGCTGTTCCGCCTGAAGGCGCTGGCCGCGGGTCGTGCGACGGTCTCGATCGTCGCCGACACCGGCAGGGCCCAGGACCACCAGCAGCGCGTGCTCACGGTGCACCACGACGCCCGCGTCGTCGTGGCCGTCACGAACGGCAACGTCACGGGGGACATGGCCTTCCCGACGCAGATGGCGGCGGGCGGACCGGGCGAGGTCCGGATGGATCTCTACCCCTCGCCCCTGACGGAGATCATCTCCGGTTTCGACGGGCTCATTCGCGCCCCGCACGGGTGAATGGAGCAGACCTCGGCGACCGTGTGTCCCATGGTTCTTGCTCTCGACTACATGAACTCGACGAAGTCGGCGCCCGCGGCGCTGCAGGCCAAGGCCACGAAGTACGTGGCGCAGGGCTACGAGCGGCTCCTGACGTTCGAGTCCAAGGAGAAGCCGGGCGGCTTCGCCCTCTGGACGAAGGGGCAGCCCACCGTCTTCCTGACCGCCTACGGCCTCATGCAGTTCGTGGACATGCAGCGCGTGCATGCAGTGGATCCCGACCTGCTGAAGCGCATGATGGCCTTCCTGCGCGACCACGAGGCCAAGGACGGTAGCTTCAAGGCCGGCAACCTCGCGCATCGCTGGGGCCCGTGGAAGGAGAGCGGCTTCTACATGACGGCGTATGTCGCGTGGGCCCTCGGCCGCGCGGGTGCCGACACGACCAAGGCGCTCGGCTACCTGGACGAGCACGCGGGCGAGGTCGAGGATCCCTACGGGGTGGCGCTGGCCGCCCTGGCGTTTGCTGCAGCCGATGCGAAATCGGATGCGACGCGCCGCTGGGTCAAGCGCCTGGTGGCGCTGCAGAGCGACGGTCCGGAGCGCTCAACGTGGACGGCTGCGGCAGGCGGCACGTTCGTGGGGGCGCGCGGAGGCGGCGCTCGCATCGAGACGACCGCCATGGCTGCGCTGCTTCTGCTCGAGACGGGCCTGCACAGTGACCTCGCCTACGACGCCCTGGATGCGCTGATCGCGCGCCGCGGCAAGGACGGACGCTTCGGCTCGACGCACAGCACGGCACTGGCCCTGCGGGCGCTGCTTGCTGCGAGCAGCAGCAAGGACACGCTGCCGTCCACGAGCGTCACGATCCGTCGCGGCGAGCGGACGCTCCGGAACGTCAAGATCCCCTCCGGCTCCACCGAGCCGGTGCGGGTGAAGCTGGGCACCCTCGACCCCGCGGACCTGCGCTTTGCGCTCGACGCCAAGGGCCGTGTGCGCGGCACGCTCTCCCGGACGACCTACGAGCCGTGGGCTGCCACGCGCTTGCCCAAGGGGCCGCTCGCGCTGCAGGTCGCATGGTCGGCCGACGCGCTTGCGGTGGACAAGGTCTACGAGGCGCGCGTGATCGTGCGCAACACGGGCAAGCAGACGGCCAAGGTCGTCACGGTCGAGGTCGGCTTGCCGCCGGGCATCACGGTCGAGCCGAAGGACGTGAAGGGTGGGGGCCTCAACGAGGCCGAGCGTGCGGAGCGCACCCTCGTGCTCTACCTCGACGACATCGCTGCGGGCGACGAGCGGCGCCTGGTGATCCCGTACCGGACGCGCTACGCGTTCGACGCGCGCACGGCGCCCTCGCGCGTGTACGAGTACTACGTCGAGGAGGAGCAGACGGTCATCGCGCCCA
>JAHEIK010000579.1:2024-2706 GCA_024639415.1 Planctomycetota bacterium | reverse complement strand
GCTCGCTTCGCCTCCGCGGCTTCAACTACGCCGCCCCGGCCGTCTACATCGTCACCCTCTGCTTGCACCAGAAGCGGTGCGTTCTCGGCCGCGTCCGCGATGGCAACCTGCGGCACACCGTCGCCGGCCGCATGGTCCGGCAGTGGTGGTGCCGGATTCCCGAGCGCTACCCGCATGTTCGGCTGCAGTCCTTCACAGTCATGCCGAATCACATGCACGCCGTCCTGCGCTGGCTCGAACCGCACGCCTGCGGCGGGGAGCCCGTCTCCGAGCGCGCGACGCTGGGCGACGTGATCGGCTGGTTCAAGGCCGGCACGACCAACGACTACATCCGCGGGGTGAAGCAGCGCGGATGGCCGCGGTTCGATCGGCGCTTCTGGCAGCGCGGCTACTACGAGCACATCCTCCGCGACGAGGACGCCATCGACCGGGCGGAGCACTACGTCCGCATGAACCCGGCCATGTGGCGGGTCGACGCCTACAACCCGGCGGGCCGGTAGGGGCGGGCTCCATGCCCGCCCGAGGACAACCACCTGAATTCGGACTTACGCGGGAGGGGCGGGCTTGATGCCCGCCCAGCGCCCCCCCAACCCCTCAACATTGGGGCCTCCAGGCTTCCGCCCCTACCCTGTTCCCGGAACCGGAGGCGCCCCATGAAGCTCATCCACGCCCTGCTGCTCAA
>JAHEIK010000579.1:0-2014 GCA_024639415.1 Planctomycetota bacterium | reverse complement strand
CTGCTCAATGTCGTCGTCGTCGCAGCCGGCCTCTTCGTCTACGACCGCTGGATCGCCTGTGAGGATCCGCTGGGGGCCAACGCCCTCGCGCGTCTCGAGAAGCAGATGGCTGCGCTGGATGCGCGGCCGAAGCCGCGCGCGCCGCGAGACGTCCGCCGCCAGCGACTCGCGGACGCCGTGGTCGGTATGAAGCTCGGCATCGGTCCGGAGCAGGAGGAGGCCCTGCTGGACATCCTCCAGCGCAACTTCGCTGCGCGGGAGAAGCTGCTGAAGAGTCCTGCGCTGAAGGGCATGGGCGACAAGCAGTTCGAGCGCGCCTACCGCAACGTGATCGAGCCGCACATGAACCGCGTGCGCAACTTCCTGCGCGACCCCGGGAAGGCCGAGGCCGTCATCAAGCGCTTCATCTACGACGGTCGCCCGATCACGAAGCCGGATCCGAACGCGCAGCCCAGGCCCGGGACCATCCGCAAGTAGGGCAAAACGAGAACCGGCCGCCCTCGCGAGGGCGGCCGGTCGGATGTTCGGTCCTGTCGCTTAGGACTACTTCTGCTGGTAGCCCACTACGACCGGGTCGGCGTTCGTGCCGCTGTCGACCGTGTCGTTCCAGGTCGCGTAGACGCAGCCGTTGAACGCGCACACGCCGGCGTAGGCGCCGAAGTCCGTGTCGAAGTCGACGGTGTGTGCGCTCGCACCGCGCGCGCCGCTCAGGTTGAGCGCCGTACCCCACGCAACACCACCGTCGCTCGCGCTTCCGTAGCGCTCGAACGTCTGCGGAGCCGGCGTGCCGACACCGGAGGTGCCGTCGTACCAGGTCACGTAGAAGCGGCCCGTTGCACGATCCGAGCAGACGGCCGGAATGATCCGGTTGGCGCTGTCGACCGGGTGCGGCGCGACGCCACTCGACCAGGTCGAGCCGCGATCGTCGCTGTAGCGAGCGATCAGCTGGGCATGGTCCGGCACCGCCGGGGCTGCACCGGGCGTGATGTGGTCGTAGACCCACAGCACGCGACCGGCGTTCGTTCCGGCAGCGGCCACAGCCAAGTCCATCGTGGGCTCGAAGAACGAGATGTCCGCGTAGAGCGGAAGCGCGAAGAACGGTACGAAGTCCGAGAACGCCAGGATGTCTGCACCGAAAGCGAACGTCGTGCCGGCGAAGGCGCCGTCACGGTCCACGTCGAACATGAAGTTCGTCGTGAGCGGCGGGATGCCGAAGGTCGGCTCCTGCCAGCCCACGTAGAACTCGCCGGAGTTGCCGACGGCGCACTCGCACGCGGTGATGCTGAACGCCGGGGGCGGGACGACGATGTCACTGACGGGAAGGCCGCCGCCAGCGGCAAACGAGGGCGCCAGGGCGGCGAAGTCGGCCTGGGCTGTGCGCACCACATCCCAGGGAGCAAAGAAGCCGGAGCTGTCGACCCAGGCGAGGGCTGCTCGCTGGCCGCCGGCACCGTTCGGGCCGACCGCCAGGTCCAAGCTGTTGACGAGGCCCGCGTTGGCCGGACCGAAGTTGAACGCGAACTCCAGAGCCCACACGGCGCCCGAATCCTGCGACGAGAGCATGACGATGTAGGCGTCGAACGTGATGGCCGCGTAGTCATCCACGACGTAGGTCAGGATGGCGTTGCCGAAGGTGTCGAAGGCGACCTTCGCGTAGCTGCGGACAGCCGTAGCTGCCACCAAGTCGAGGCTGGCCGCACCGAGGGGTGCGGTCGTCCACGTCGTGCCGCCATCGACCGAGCGACCGAGCAGGACGTCCGTGCCGTTGAACAACCCAAGGCCGCCCCCGGGGATCTCGTCGTTCGAGACGGCGAGCAGGTTCGCACCTGTGGAGTCGTCCGTCGCATCCGCCGTCGGATCCGCGAAGTCGCCGGTGAAGGACACCGGGTTGGCCGCGATCGAGTTGTTGTTGCGGATGTTCGCTGACGTGCCGAGGTTGACCGTCGTGCTCTGCAGCACGTAATCGCCCGCGGCGAAGTCGTGGTACTGGCCGTCGAGGTTGACGGTCCGCACG
>JAHEIK010000578.1 GCA_024639415.1 Planctomycetota bacterium | reverse complement strand
ACGTCGTGCGCGCCTCGGCCTTCTGCTCCAACGCCTCGAAGACCTGGGCGTCGAGCTGGGGGCCCGGAACCTGGTTGGCCCACAGGTAGCCGCCCGCGGCGTTGGTGAGGGAGGGGTCGATGCCCGCCTCGGCCACGTCGCGGTAGAAGACGTTGGGGCCGGTCCCGGCCTCTGTCTTGCGTGCCTCGAGGCCGCCGGCATCACGGAGTTGCGAGACGCGGCTTTCGGGATCGTCGAAGTCACCGGGGATGATGGCCTCGGTCGGGCAGACGACGGCGCAGGCCGGCGCCAGGCCGACCTCGACGCGGTGCGCGCAGAAGTGGCACTTCTCGGCGAGCCCGGAGCCCTCGTTGATGTAGAGCGCGTCGTAGGGGCACGCCTGCATGCAGCTCTTGCAGCCGATGCAGGCCGCCGGATCGATGTCCACGATGCCGTTGGCGCCCTTGCCCAGCGCGTTGACCGGGCAGATGGTGACGCACGGTGGGTTCGTACACTGGTTGCAGCGCAGGACGGCGAAGCTGCGCTTGACCTCGGGGAACTGCCCCTGCTCCGTGTACTTGACCCACGTGCGGAACGAGCCGACGGGCACGTCGTTCTCGGACTTGCACGCGACGGTGCAGGCGTGGCAGCCGATGCAGCGCGCGTGGTCGATGACGAAGCCGAGTTGCACCCGGGTGCCTCCAGAGGGGAGCGGGATCCTAGCAGGCTAGACCGTCCGGTTCGCCTCCAACCACCCGACGCTGTAGGGGGCCATGGGAGGCCGCCGCGCTGCGGCGGCCGAGTCCTGGCCCTCACCGGAGCCGTGGGCGAGCTGGGGATTCGCGCTGACGGCCTTGGCCAAGGGTTTGCGACCTGCCTCCACGCAACGCTGGATGGAACGGCGCTCGGACATGACTTCCTCCCGGCAGAACACTACGCTGGGCCGCACGGAGGAACCTCACATGCTGCGTGCTTTGATGCTCTCGTTGGCGATCCTGACCTTCACGGCCTGCGGCGGGGACGACCCGTCCGGCGACGGTGGTGGCGGCGATGTGGTCGTGAAGCCGTCGAAGGAGGCGATCGTCGCGTTGCTCAAGTCGCTCGAAGCTGCGAACGCAGCCGGCGACCTCGACAAGGCAGTCACGTACTTGGTGCCGTTCGGGAATCTCAAGTCCTCGGACATCCCGAAGCTCCTCGAGCGGGAAGGTGTGAACACGGCTGCCATCGACAAGCTCGCCGAGAAGGGCGCCTTCGGCCCCCTGGCGGAGATCTACCCGGAGCGTGGCGAGTACTTCGCCAAGAAGGCGGGCGTCGCCCTGGCCGAGTGCTACGCCCTGCGCGCGGACCCGGCAGAGATCGCCGTGCACTTCGACGGCAAGCAGCTGCGCTTCATCCGCATCGACGACCTGCACAAGCTCAGGTGACCCCGTAGGAGCGATCCGTAGGGGCGATCCTGAGCGAGACACCGCTTGGTGTGTCGAAGCGCAATGGTCGCCCGGCCCGTCACGGCCGGGTGGGTCGATCGTTGGCCGCCGTGGTCGCCCGGCCCGTGAGCCGCTGCGAGTGCGCACGGGACGGGCAACGACTCGCCTTCGACAAGCTCAGGCTCGCGATGCCCCTACAGGCCCACGGCCTTGTGTGCACTCCCGGAACACGTGGACCGGATCACGGGCACGCCGGTGACGGGCTCGCAGACGTTCACGTTCACGGCCGATCCCTGAAACCCCCAGTGCTCGCAGGCATCAAGAAACTTGTTGCCACAATGAACGGAGTTGCACGGTGATCATCAAGCGCCCCGCCGCCGAGCGCGGCCACCTGGACCACGGCTGGCTCGACGCCCGCCACACGTTCTCGTTCGGCCACTACGTCGAGCCCGAGCACATGGGCTTCCGCGCCCTGCAGGTGCTGAACGAGGACCGCGTCCAGGGCGGCCAGGGCTTCGGCATGCACCCCCACAACGACATGGAGATCGTGACGTGGGTGCTCGACGGCGCCCTCGAGCACAAGGACAACATGGGCAACGGCTCGGTCATCGTGCCCGGGAAGGTCCAGCGCATGACCGCCGGCACGGGTGTCCTGCACAGCGAAGCCAATCCCTCCGCGGAGCAACCGGTGCACCTGCTGCAGATCTGGCTCCTGCCTGAAGAACGTGGACTCACACCCAGCTACGAGGAGCGCGCGTACGACGACGCCGACCTACGGGGTGGGCTGCGCCCGATCGCCGGCCGCGGCGTCGCGGGGGCGGTGCACATCCACCAGGATGCACAGATCCTCGTCGGGCGCCTCGACGACGGCACCGCCGTCACGCACACGCTCGCGGACGGTCGCCACGCATGGGTGCAGGTCGCGCGCGGCAGCGTCACGCTGAACGGCGTGGATCTCGACGCGGGCGACGGTGCGGCCGTCTCGGAGGAAACGGCGTTGGAGCTCACCTCGCACGCGGACAGCGAGGTGCTCGTGTTCGATCTGGCGTAGGGGCGGCCCTCCCCCGTGAACGTGAACGCGCCCGTCTGCGTTACCGACGTGAGCCGTTTCCGGGACACGTGGACCGGATCCCGGGCACGCCGGTGACGGGCTCGCAGACGTTCACGGTCACGGGGGTGTCGGGCGCGGAGCGCCCGACACCTACGCCTTCACCATCCTGCGGCGGAGATAGGCGATCTTGGTCTGGTGCGGCAGATCCTTCGGACACGAGTCCTCGCAGCCCAGCAGGCTCATGCAGCCGAAC
>JAHEIK010000577.1:667-2708 GCA_024639415.1 Planctomycetota bacterium | reverse complement strand
CTCCCGAACGCCCTCGTTCTGCGTTCTCAGATCCGCGAGCGTCTCCGCCATGCGGGTGATGGCCCGGACCAGCTCGGAGACCCGCTGCAGGGCCTCGACCTGGACCGTCATCGCAGCGACGATCTCCCTCCGGGCCTCGGGGTCCTCCCCGGGCGCGACGCGGGCGGTCTCGAGGGCGGCCCGCACGTCGTCCGCGAGCTGGCGCAGCTCGGCCGCGTTGCGCGCCTGCCCGGCCACCTCGATCGTGGGCGGGGGCGCATCCTCCGCGCACAGACGCCCCGCCCCCCCCAGGAGGGCGAGAGCCGCGAACAGCGTGAGGAGCGGGGTGCGCACGGCGCCCATGCTACCCGCACGCCGTGGCGAGCCGGCCGCGGCAGAGGGCGGGGCGCGTTTCGGCCCGCCCTGCGGGCGGGCCGCAGCGGTCCTCTCCCCCCCGGTACAGTCTCCCGATGAAGATCTGCATCCTCTCGCGGAACCGCAAGTCCTACAGCACGCGTCGCCTCCACGAAGCCGCCGCTTCGCGCGGCCTGAACGTCAAGGTGCTCGACACCATGAAGTTCGCCATCTCGCTGGACAAGGCGGAACCCGCGCTCTACTACCGCCACAAGCTCCTGTCGCACTACGACGCCGCGGTCCCGCGCATCGGCGCGTCGATCACCTTCTTCGGAACCGCGGTCGTGCGGCAGTTCGAGCAGATGGGCGTGTTCTGCGCCAACTCCGCGCTCGGCATCGCCAACTCGCGCGACAAGCTCCGCTCGTTGCAGATGCTGAGCCGCTACGACATCGGCATGCCGCAGACCGAGTTCGTGCGCGACAAGACCGACGTGCTGCCGGCCATCGAGCGCGCGGGGGGGGCGCCCGTCATCATCAAGCTCCTCGAAGGCACGCAGGGCGTCGGCGTGATCCTGGCCGACTCGGTGAAGGTCGCCCAGGCCATCATCGAGACGCTGCAGAGCACGAAGCAGAGCGTTCTCGTCCAGAAGTTCGTGTCCGAGAGCAAGGGCCGCGACATCCGCGCCTTCGTCGTCGGAGAACGCGTCGTCGCGAGCATGCGCCGGGTGGCCCAGGGGGACGAATTCCGGAGCAACGTGCACCGCGGCGGCCGGGCCGAGGCCGTCACGCTCGACCCCGTCTACGAGGCGACGGCGGTGCGCGCGGCCCAGATCCTGGGGCTGCGCGTCGCGGGCGTGGACCTCCTGGAGGGGAACGACGGGCCGCAGGTCATGGAGGTCAACTCCTCCCCCGGGCTCGAGGGCATCGAGGCCGCGACGGGCAAGGACATCGCGGGCGAGATCATGGACTACGTGCGCGACAACGTGCGCTACCCGGAGTTCGACGTGCGCCAGCGACTGACCGTGAGCCGTGGGTACGGCGTGTCCGAGCTGCTGATCGGCGAGTCATCGGAGCTCGTGGGCAAGGCGTTGAAGGAGAGCGGACTGCGCGAGCGCGACCTGCTGATCCTGAGCCTCACGCGCGAGCACACCGTCATCCCCAACCCACGGGGCACCCGGGTGCTGGAGGTGGGCGACCGGCTGCTCTGCTTCGGCAAGATGTCGAACATGCAGGATCTGCTGCCGCCCGCCGTCCGCAAGAGGCGCCGGCGCAAGCTCAAGGTGCGCCCCGACGCGCAGGCAACGGAGTAGGCTCCCGCCGGCCGGCGACGTGGTGTCCGTCTAGGGCGCCTCCGGCTCGTCCCCGTACACGACCTGATCGCCGCCGTTGCGCTTGGCTTGCCGCAGCCGTTCATTGGCAAGGTCGAAGAGCGCGGCCCAGGTGGAGCCCTCGTGCGGGTAGCAGGCGACGCCGCCCGAGAGGCGCACCTCGAAGCGCCGTCTGTCAATCGTAATGCCCTCCCGAACGCTCGACAGCGCCCGCTCGAACACGACACGCAGCTCCTTGCGGGCGTCATCGAGCGCGGGGGGCAGCCGGGTGACGAGGGCGACGAACTCGTCGCCGCCGAAGCGGGCCATGACATCCGTGGCGCGAACGGCGGCGGCGAGGCGATCGGCCGTCTCGATGAGCACCCGGTCGGCCACGCGAT
>JAHEIK010000577.1:0-657 GCA_024639415.1 Planctomycetota bacterium | reverse complement strand
GCGATAGCCGTACTTCGCGTTCAGGTCACCGAAGCCGTCGAGGTCGAGCACCGCGACCGCCAGGGTCTTGTCGTCTCGCTTCGCCCGAGACAGCTCCCGCTCGCACGCGCGCTCGTAGGCCTCCTTGTTGGGCAGTCCCGTGAGCGGATCGGCCGCTGCGCCCCGCAGCATGGAGCGCACGATCAGCTGGAGCTCCCGTCCGTAGACGGGGGCCGGGAGGATGGCATCCGCGCCCGCGCTCAGGAAGGCCGGCACCTCGCTTCGGCGACCCTCGGGGACCAGCAGCAGCACGCGCATCTCCGGCGCGCGCCGCTGGAAGATGCGCAGCGCCTTGCGATCGCGGCGGCCGAGTCCCTCCAGGGAGAGGACGACGAGCTTCGCCGGCTCGCGCATGAACTCGGCGATGCCGTCGTACACGGTGCGAACGGAGGTGACCTTGAACCGCTCGCGCCTCAGGGTCCGGACGATCTCGTCGTTGCCCCCCCGGGAGGGGGCGATGACGAGCGCCGTGCGGCGCTTTGCGGGAATGGGATCGCTACGCTCCTTGCCCACGCCGGAGGGGCCTCCTGCTGCCGAACGCGCACCCGGGCCTGCCGGTCCCACCACACGAGAGCGGTGCGTGCGGAGGCCGGACGCCCCAGGCACGACTGCTCTGGT
>JAHEIK010000576.1:1753-2713 GCA_024639415.1 Planctomycetota bacterium | reverse complement strand
CACCGCCGCGCATGCCACGCATGCGGCCGAGCTTGCGCCCGAGCACGCGTGCGTACCAGGCGGCACGCTTCTGGACCTCGGCGCGGGGCGGCAGGGTCTCCAGGGCCGCGGCATCGACCTGGAACTGCTCGCGCAACACGCGCTTGATGAGCGCATCGGCCGCGGCATCCGCATCGGCGACCTGCTGCGGGGAGAGGCCGCCGGCCTTGGGCAGCTGGAAGGCCCAGCGCTCGACGAGGCGGACGAGCAGCACGGCCTCCTCGCCCATGAGCCTCCCGTCACGACGCAGCAGCCGGAACAAGCTGCGCTTCACCTCGTAGTTCTCGGCGGAGCGCAGCAGGGCATCGGGATCTGCGAGGCTCTCGGCAAACTCCTGCGGCCAGGTCTGGCGCACCGTACGCGCCACGAGCGCGACGTAGGCGTCGGTGCCCTTCACGTCGGAGCGCGCCAACTGCTGCCGCAAGCGACCGGCGAGCATGTGGCTGTACGTGCTCCCCAGCGCGCGCGCCATGCGCTTGCGCTGCTCGGCATCCTTGGCTGCGCTCCAGCGCGCACGCATCTGCGTGTAGCGCTGGACGAAGCGCTCGGGCAGGTCCTTCGGCAGCGCCTCGACGGCCACCGGCCGGCCGTCCTCGAACGCAGTCTGCGTCACCTTCTCCCAGAACGTCCGGCTGAAGGAACGCTCGAAGACGTGCTCCGAGATGTCGCTGCGGCGCAGCCGGGCCTCGAACTCCCGGCCGAGCTGCTTGCGGGCCGCGTGCGCCAGGCCGCGATCGACGAGCATGCGCCCACCGTGGTCGCGCATGCGATCCCACTGTTTGGGCTTCTCGCGCATGCTGCGCACGCGGCGCTCGAAGTGCTTGCGCTGCTCGGGGGACATGTTGCGCAGGCGCACGACGTTGCGCGCGATCATCTGCTTCTTGCGCGCGTCGAGCTTGTCCCAGTCCTTGATGCGTGACT
>JAHEIK010000576.1:0-1743 GCA_024639415.1 Planctomycetota bacterium | reverse complement strand
GCCGCGCGGGGGCCTGCGCTCGTCATCGCCGGCAAACGCAGTCCCCGCGGTCAGCACCAGGGCGGCGATGGAGGCAAGCAGAAGGGGCAGCGCACGCGCACGCATCGTTAGCCTCCGGTGACGCTCTCGTCGTCGTAGTCCTCTTCGAGCGCGGCGTCGTCGACGCTGAGCAAGACGTCGGCATTGAGCAGCAGGTCGTCGAGCTCGTCGGCCGGCACGTCCTGCAGGATGGAGACGACATCCGTCGTCGCCTGCGGCACGAGCGGGCCGTCCGGGGCGCCTCCGCGCATCACGAACGCCGTCGCTCCGACGGCGACCAGGACCGCCGCAGCCGTGGCGAGCGGACGGCGGTACCACGCCATCGGCAAGGCGCGCCCCGCGGGCTTCCGGCTGCCGACCCGGGCGATCACGTTGGCCGCGAAGTCGGGCGGGACCGGCTCGTCCTCGTAGGTCTCGAGCAGATCGCCGATGTGACGCAGGTGCTCGACGACGCGCAGGGCGCCCGGGTTGTCGTCGAGCCAGGCGGAGACGTGCAGGGCCTCCTCGGCCGACAGCTCACCGTCGATGTAGGCGTTGAGCAGCTCGCGCCGCGCGTCGACGTCCATCAGATCGAGATTCGGTAGTTGCGGGTTCATGCGGGGATCCTCCCGGGGCTCACGACGAGCCCTGATCGGGGACGCTGCGTTCGGACTCCGCCGCCACGAAGTGCTGCAGGCGCTTGCGCAGGTTCTCGCGCGCACGCGTGAGCAGCGACTTGACGGCAGGTACGGTCGTTTCCATGGACGCGGCCACCTCCTCGTAGGAGCAGCCGTGAAAGCGGGTGAGGACGAGGGCCAGGCGCTGCTGGTCGGGGAGCTGGTCCACTGCGGCGCGAACTTGCGCGGCGACCTCGGTCTCCTCCATGTCGCCCGAGGCCGTCGGGCTGCGAGCGTCCTCGAACGTGGGCGGTCCCTCGCCGGCGGAGCCGTCGCCGAACACGGCCGTGAAGCTGTTGACGCGACGGTTCTTCTCCGCGCGCAGCCGCCGGATCTCGTTCAAGCAGGCGTTGACCGTGATGCTGTAGAGCCACGTCTTGACCTTGGCCTTCGGCTGGTAGGTCATCTTCGACCGGAACACCCGGAAGAAGACCTGCTGCGCCACGTCCTCGACCCCCGCGAAGCGGGAGCCCAGGTAGCGGCGCACCAGCGACAGCACCAGCCCCTGGTACTTGTGGACGAGCACCTCGAAGGCGGACTCGTCGCCGTCCTGGAAGCGGCGCATGAGGATCTGATCGGCGTCAGGGGTCACTCGTACGTCGCTCCTGGGGACTGCAACCCCGCTGCGCCGCGGGGGTTGCGGCGCGGCCCCGTGATCTGGAAGAGGACCGCCATTCTCTGGGCTCCGGCGGCCACTGTACCCCGCGGGGGACGGGAATCGGCCGCCCCCTGCGCAGGGCGGGCAGCCCGCCTACTTCACGAGACCCCAGCGACCGGGCGGCCAGACCCGGAGACTCACGGGCCCGATCAGCTTGTCCACGGGGACGTCGCCCGGATCCCGGTAGCGGCTGTCCTTGCTGTCCGTCGTGTTGTCGCCCATGCAGAACACGCCGGTCTTGGAGATGCGGTGCGGGTTCGGGCCGCGCTGGCCCGGCTGGGGAACGCCCTGGGTGCCCAGGTGCGCATAGTGGAGATCCCGGTCGAGGCCGACTTCCTGGACGCGGCTCCCTACGCCGCGCTCGGCGATGCGCACGCCGAGCACCGCGTC
>JAHEIK010000139.1 GCA_024639415.1 Planctomycetota bacterium | reverse complement strand
CGCGCTGCGGACCGAAGGACGCGCAGGTGACGAAGGCCGTCTTCGAGCACAGCGAGCACGGCAAGGACACGATCCGTGCCGGGGCCGTCGAGGCGCTGGGCTACCTGAAGTCGGACGAAGCCGTGAAGCGGCTCGAGGTCGCTCTGGTGAAGGACAAGAACGCCCGCGTGCGCAGCGCGGCTGCGTGGGGCATGGGCCACACGGGGCGTACGGAGCTGATCCCGCTCCTGCGCAAGGCCATCGCGGACGACAAGTCGCACCACGTGCGTACGGCGGCCCTGGAAGCGATCCGCGAGCTGCAAGGAGAGAAGCCCGCCGTGCGACGCTAGCCGCTCTCCGGCGCGGTGGAACGCAGGACCTCGTAGTGGATGGCTGTGGGGCTGTCTGCCGTCACGACCGAACCCAGCCCGAGCAGCCCGCAGCCCCGCAGCGGGTGGTCCTCGCGACGCACCTGGACGGGGTCGCGGCCCTCCTCGGCGACGAAGGTGCCGTTCGAGCTCGTGTCCTTGACGAAGAACTTGCCGCGCTTGCAGGTCACGTGAGCGTGCCAGCGTGACGTCCGGTGGTGGTCGATGCAGATGTCGTTGAGGTCCGTGCGGCCGAGCGTGACGTCTGCGTTGGTGAGCCCGACCGTGATCGTCTGGGACCCGTGACGCAGGATCATGCGCGCGTCGAGCGCGGCGCGGAGCTCCTCGCCACTTCCGACCATCGTCAGCTGCTCGTTCTCCCGGACGAGCTCGTAGATCTCCTGCTCGCCCTGCTTGCCGGCCACGGCCCTGCGGTCGACGAGGTGGGCCCGCTCCTTGTGCTCGGGATCCAGAAGTTCGACCGTCTCGCGGGTGGTGAGGATCTGGCGCGGCTGACTCAGGGCCACGACCCGGGCCGCGACGTTCACCGCGTCCCCGAACACGTCGCCTTCCTTCTCGATCACGTGGCCGTGCTGCAGGCCGACCCTGCCGCTCAGCTCCACGGGAATGTCGGGCCGCGCGCTGAGCTGGGCCAAACCCTGGTGCATTGCCTGTGCGCAGCGCGTCGCGTCGTTCGGATTCTCGAACGTGCACATGACCGCATCGCCGATGGTCTTGATGACCGTCCCGCCGCCGGCGGTCGCGAGGTCCGAGAGCCGATCCAGGGCTGCGCCCACGATGCGCTGGCCTTCGTGATCACCCAGGGTGTCGTACAGGCGGGTGCTGCCCACGATGTCGACGAAGAGAATCGTGCAGGAGACCTCTTGCGGAGCCTCGCCCGTGTCCAACGCTCTCTCCTCGTGAGTCCGTCGTCGTGTGGGCATTCTACCTCCCTGGCATGGATTCCGGGCTCACTCGTCGCCCGGTCGGGAGCTACGCCGTCCCGCTCGCCGCGCTGCCTCCGTGCGCGCTCGTGTGCTGAGTTCCGTGGCGTGGGGCATGGGGCACACGCGCGGACCGAGCTGATTCCGCTGCTGCGCAAGGCCCTCGCGGACCCGTGACGGTAGGCTGGTTCCATGCTCGAAGACTCACCGACGGCGGCAGGGACCCGGCCGGGTAGGGGCGTCTCGCTCGGGCTGAGGGCCTGCCGGACGTCGCTCGGCACGTACTTCCTGTGGGTGCTTCTCTTCCTCGGCATTCTCGCGGTGCCGCGCGACGGATGTACGGAGGACGGTGGCCGGCCTGGGCCGTCACCCGGCCAGACCGCGCGTGAGGTGCGTGCCGCGGTCAAGGCCGCAGACCAGGCGAGGCTCGAGCGCGCCGTCCGGCAACCCGGCGTCGACCCGTATCGGGTGGCGGGCATCCTGTGGTCTGCCCATCTACGCTTCTTGCGTGCTCAGCCGGACGAAGCCGCCCTGCACTTGAGGACCATCCGGGCGCTGACCAAGGCCGTGCCTGTGAGCGCGAGCACCGCGGGCCTGAAGGCGCTCGCCGACACGTGGGCCGCACTCGAGCCGGAGGGCTTGGAGCGAGAACGCCGCCTGCTCGCCGGCTACAGGACTCTCAGGCTTGCGTCGCGCAAGAGGGACTGGGCGGCCGCGCTGCGCGAGGTCGCGGCGCTATCCGATGACTTGCGCCGAAGTCCGGCCAGTCTGTTCGCGCTGTCCATTCTCATGGCGCAAGGGGAAGCGCTGCGGGCGCTTGGACGCCCTGGGGAGGCGGCGGCGGTCTTCGCAAGGACCAGTCGGCGCACAGAGACGTTGGGCTGGTTGCTTCGAGCCGGTGACGTCGCTCGCGCTTCGGCGATCGCCTACGGCGAGGCCGGGGACTTCCCCGCGGCGCTGCGGGCCAGCGCGGAGGCCTCGCGGCTCTTCACGAGGGGTGCATTTGCTGAGCAGGCTGCCGTGGTATCCGTCTACCGCGCGGAGTTCATGAGCACGGCGGGGCGTCACGGGGAAGCCGTGGCGACGGCGCGGGCGGCCCTCGCCAGCCTGGTGGCCCTGCAGGCACGATCCGCCGTCGCACGGGCGCGGCTCAGCCTAGCGGGTGTCTTGGCAGAGCAGGGAGACTTGGAAGCTGCCTATGAGTCAGGCTTGCAGGCGCGACGTGACTACGTCGCCCTGGAGGACCTGAGCGGCGTGCTGCGGTCGGGGAAGAGCCTGGCCTTGATCATGATCCGGAGCGGCCGGACGTCAGAGGCGCTGACGCTGTTCGAGTCCCTCCGTCAGGAGTCGAAGGCGCCGTATGCTTCCGGCCAGCAGGCCCTCGAGCGCGCGCGGCTGCTGACGAATCTCGGTGTCCTGTACCTGAATCTGCAGATGCTCCCCGATGCCGTCGACGCGCAGCGGCAGGCCTTGGCGCTGGGCGAGCGGCTCGGTGACGCCGGCGTAGTGGCGCTTGCGCGCGGGAACCTGGCCCTCGTCCACCTTCGCATGCATCAGCCGGCCTTGGCCTTGGAGCAACTCGAGTCACTCCGGGATGACCCTGCGGTGCGCAGGGACGCCGACGCAGCCGGCGCCACGCTGGTCACGATGGCGCGCGCGTTGCGTCAACTCGGCAGGACGAAAGAGGCGGAAGATGCACTCACGCTCGCACTGGAGGATTGGACCGAGCGCAACGACCTCCGCAATCAGGCCGGTGTCCACAGGGAACTCGGAGACCTGCATCGCGCCATGAAGCAGCGCAGTCGCGCGCTGGAGGACTACGCCAGGGCGGACGTTCTGCTGGAGCGCGTGGGTGACCGCACAGCCTTGAGAGCCGCGGTGCATCACGGCGCCGCCCTGGCCGCCCTACAGGACGGCGACGCGGCGGGGGCGATGGAGTACGCCAGGAAGGCCCAGGCGATCGACCGATTGCACTGGCGCGGCCTGGCGGACGACGAGGCGCTCGGACTTCGGCTCGACGCGTGTGCGACGAGCGAGGTCGGCGTGGAGGGGGCCTGGCTGTGGGCGAAGGACAAGCCACAGCGCCGCAGGGAAGCGGCGAAGCGCGCGTTCCAGTTCAGTGAGTCGGGTCGCCTTCTGCTGCTTGCGACCAGTCTTGGCAATCACGACTTGCTCGCTCAGGCGCAACTCCCACCCGCCCTGCGCGAGGAGGATCGCTCTACGCGCGACGGCGTGACCGCAGCGCGTCGCAAGATCCTCGCCCTCGCGGCTACGACCTCCTCGCGACCAAGCGACACACTGAAGCGTGCACGCACCAAACTCGACCAGGCGTGGGAGCGGCGAGAGCGCGTGTTACGGCGCATCCAGCGCGCAGCGCGCCGGACGGCCTCGATCGTCTATCCGGAACCCATTTCCTTGGAGCGGCTGCAGCAGGGCCTCGCAGCGGACGAGGGCTTCCTGGGCTACCGTCTGCAAGGAGAGCGGGCCTTCGTCTTGCTCGTCACGCGTGAAGCTGCGCACCTCCGTACTCTGGGTGACTCGGCCCCGATCCGAGACGCCGTCGGTCGCTACCTGCGCTTGATCTCAGCCCCCGGAGGGCCAGAGAAGCGGCTCGCGACGGAACTCCACGACGCCCTCGTACGCCCGCTGCGAGCGGAGCTGGCAAACAAGAAGCGGCTCGTCATCGCGCCCGATGGCGAACTCGCCTTCCTCCCCTTCGGTGCCTTGCTGCGCACGACCAAGGGGAAGGCACGGCGTCTCGTCGAGGACTACGAGACCGTGATGGTTCCCTCCGCCACGGTCCACGTCATGCTCCTGCAGGAGGCACGGGGACGCGCACCGGCGGCCCAGTTGTTGGCCTACGGCGCTCCCGCGTATCCCGCGTCGGGCGCGTTTCTACCGCTGCCCGCAAGCGCGGGCGAGGTGTCCGCGATCGGTGCCTTGTTCCCGGCTGGGAAGCGCCGCGTGCGGACGGGCGCCGATGCTTCGGTGAGGGCGCTCCATGACGATCTGGCGGCGCTCGCGAAAGCAGGCGGGCGGCTCAGGTCGCTGCACCTTGCTTGCCATGCGTTCATCGATCCCGAGAAGCCGCGGCTCTCGGGGCTGGCGCTCGCGAAAGGAGAGATCATCGATGTCGGTGGGGTCTACCGCCTGCGTGTCCCCGCGGATTTGTGCGTGCTCTCAGCGTGCGAGAGCGGGCGCGGTGGCCTCTCCGGTGCCGAAGGTGTGCTCGGCTTCGTGCGTGCCTTCCTCTTCGCCGGAAGTTCGGGCGTCCTCGCGTCGAACTGGCAGGTCGCCGACGAGGGGACCCGTCGACTGATGACCGAGTTCTACACACGCTGGCGCTCGGGCGGCACGGCTGCGGCCACGGCCCTGCGCGAGGCCAAGTTGAAGGTGTTGCACGGTGGCGGCCTCACGGCGCACCCCTTCTACTGGGCTGGCTTCTCACTCTGGGGCCCCGCCGACTGAGGCACGCCTCAGTCGCCGCGTGCAAGTCCCAAGACACGGTGGAGGTAGGAGCGTGTCTGCGACGCAACCTCGTCAGCGGGGCTCTGCTGCAGGCGCTCCTCCACGAGTCGCTCGGCGGTCGCAAGGAGGCCCCAGCGGATCGCCACGTGCGACAACAGCACGGCGCGCAGATCCTGCGGCGCGTGCTCCGCGATCTGCCGCCGGGCCTGCTCGAAGCGTGCGGCCTCCGCCTCCGAGGCGACATGGAAACTGCGCCTGCCGGTCACACGGCCGAGGGGGCCCTCGTCCGTGGAGACTTCCCAGACGTACGTGCGGCCGCGCTCCAGGGACTCGTGGTCCGCCGCGTAGTCGACCTGGGAGCCCGTGCTGCTCACCGCGTAGACGACGCCTCCGCGGTCATCAAGGACCTCGACGTCGTAGCGCGTTGCACCCGCGACCGGTCTCCAGCGGAAGGTCGGGCGTGCCTCCAGGGTCCGCCCCTGCGGCAGGTAGGCCTGGATGCCACCGCGTAGGACATCGGCGGTACCGCCTGCACGCTCGCCGGCACCGAGTGGACGGAAGTCGTCGAACAGGGCCGGCGCATGGCGCGTGAGGGCAGCGGCGGCCGTGAGCAGGCGTGCGTCCGGCCCCGGATCCGCCTCCGAGCGGAACGCGCCCGTCGCGTAGAGCCAAGCTCCAACTCCGAGGAGCAGCACGGCCGCGATCGCGAGCGCTCTCCACGAACCCCGGCGCTCGAGGAGGGCCGGAGCGCCCTGCCCATCGCGTCGCTCGAGGATGCTGGACAGTTCTGCCACCAAGGCGCGGCCCTCGGTGCTGGCGAGTAGTTGGGCCTCCACCGCGCTGTGCATCTCCGGTGTGAGGCGGCCCTCCACGTAGCCGGCAATCAGCCCCTCGTCCGGCAAGCGGCCGTCTTCGCTCGCAGCCAGCGGGTGCGAGATGAGCAGGGACTCGATGACCTCGCGGTCTTCAGCATCCATCGTCAGCGTCTCCGGCGCGCAGGTCGAGGAGGGATGAGGGCGGGCCGGCGGCCCATGTTGCCATGACCTGCTGTGCGGCGTCGCGTAGGGCACCCCAGCGCGTGGAGCCTGATCCGCTCGTCTCACGCAATCGCCAAGACTCCGTGGCGGCGCCCACCTTGCTGAGGGCTTGCGAGACCAAGCGACTCACACGTGGCTCGCCCACGCCGAGCAACTGTGCGACACGGCGCTGCTTGAGTCCGGTGTGGTACTTGAGCAGAAGCGCGAGCTGCTCACGCTGGGTCAGGGACTTCCAACCGCGCTCGAGGCACGCGCGCAACTCCCTGGCGCTCTCTGCATCGAGCACGCCCGCCATCGGATCTCGCGTGGCCGCTCGACCGGCATCCTCGAGCACATCCCGGTCGCGCTCTGGATCCAAAGCCAGCGGGCGGCGCTTGCGCGCGGCCCCGGCGATGCGCCGCACGAGGATCACGGCCAGCCAACCGAACAGGCTGCCCGCAGCGTTGTAGGTGCCGATGACACAGCGGGCCGTGGCACTCGCTGGCTTCGTCGCCAGGTTGGAGATCACGTCCTCCGCGATCTCGATGGCGGCGCGCAGGTCCAGACCACGGCGCACGGCCACGCTTCTCAGACGCGGGGCGTAGGAGGCATGCAGCCGGCCCCAGGCGGGATCGATGCCTGCCTCGCACGCGCGGGCGAGATAGAGATCGGCGCCCGCGGCGCTCAGGAGAGCGGATCGCAAGAGCTCCAAGCTCACGCCCAGCCTCGCAGACCGCAAGGAGCGGCCAACGGCCTCCAGGGCTCCCGGTGCAAAGGCGTCGAACGAGAGCTCCTGGTCACCGTGCTTCTCTCGTCCGGATTCGAACGCATCCAGAAGCTCGAGCCGGAGTGCGGCCACGTTTGCCGCCGAGTCAGCCGGAAGATGCCCGCCCCGATCTGCTGCCATGCACAGAGTCCACCACGATCGTAGGCCGATCGATTCGGCCGCGAGCATAGCGCGCGGCGGCGCCGGCGGGATCGACGCTCGTGCGGTTTCCATCGGAGCCTCCCGCGCTCAGGGCTGCGCGAGGTAGGTCACGCGCAGGGTCGCGGGATGCGGCAGGCCGTCGAACGACCACAGCCAGCCCAGGAACCACCCGTCTTGCTCCGCGTTGCCGTTCGCCCCGAGGGCCGTGTGCAGGCGGAAGTACGCCAGGGCGTGGCCGGCGCCCAGGTCGGCCAGGATCTCCTTGGTCACGTCGGCGGTCCACGTCGGAACAAGGCCCGGTCCGCGTGCTACCGGCGGATCGAACTCCGTCACATCCTCGTCGTCGAGGGCGAGCATGTGATCCGCCACGCCAAGGACATTGCTCGCGCGCCCCTGGTGATCCAAGCGGATCTTGGAGAGGGTCAGAGGAGTACCGGCGGTACCTGTGACGGGAATATGGAGCTCGACCTCTTGGATCGAAGGCGCCGGCGGCAGTACCGAGAGATCGAAGAACAGGTACGCGCGCGCGTCGTTGTTCGCCGTCGTGTCGCCGACGTAGGCGGGGGCGGCGAAGGCGACGTTGAGTCCGAGGAGGATGGACACCCCGGCATCGTGGGCCGGGAAGTCCTCCGTCGCCGTGGGCTTCGGTGTGGCGTTCCCGCCCGCGGAGCCGCTTCCGCCGCAGGCCGCCAACGTGAGGGCGAGTGGCAGCAGCAGGCAGCGAGTGACGGTGAGTAGGCGATCCATGGCGTCCTCCGATCGTGTACGCAACGAGGAGATGCCCCTGAGGCGTCGTACTTGCCGCTCGGTCTCGGATTCACGATCCAGGTGGCAAGTTCCCGCCCGTCGTCTCGTCCTCCCTGCGCCTGGGAACCGGCGACCTCTGGCAGCCAAGAGGCGCGGGCCGCAGGTCAGGAGGAGATCCTTGGCCACAACCCGATGGACCCGTCGCTTGGCGAACGCTGGTTCGCTGAGAGTGCCCGCCGTCCTCACGGCCCTAGCCGTCATCTGTACGAACAGTGCGTGCGGCGGCAGCGGGGGCGGTGGTCGTCCGACAGAGCCGCACACGATCTGGCTCACCAGCGCGGTCCCGATGTACTCGGTGCAGACCGGTACGCTCGGGTCGGCCACGGCGGGACCTGCCGAGGTCGTGGGAAGCTTCCAAAGCGTCTCGGGTGGCACCGAGGCGGTGTTCTCCTTTGATCTCGGCCTCCTACCCGCCGGAGCGCGAGTCGTGTCCGCCGAGGTCCATATGCCTGTTACGCGCGTGACGGAGGATCCAGGGCTGCTCGACTTCCTCGCCCCGTGCAGCCTTGATCACGACGGGCGCAACACACACCTCCTGGAGGAGGACGAGGCAGGGTTCCTGGACCTCGACTTCGCCAGCGAGAGGCTGGCGACTCTCGGCTTGCCCACGCCACAGCCGGGCAAGCCGCCGCAGTGGAGTGTGCGCGTGGACGCGTCGATCGACCTCGACGTGACCGCGGGCCTGCAGTACGCAGTCTTTCGCGTGACGATCGATCCACATTTCGTTCCGGAGGACATCTGGTTCGTGGACTACGAGATTGGCGGGGCCTGGTCCTTCAACGGCATTGCCTATCCGCCGAGTCTGCGGGTCACGTACGAGCTTCCTTGACCGTCTGTCCAATCAGGCCCTGGTCAACTCGTCGTCGAAGAACAGCAGGTCGTTGCCGTCCGGGTCGCGAACGATGCGCACCGGCATGCCCCAGGTGGCCGCGTGGACCTCGATGCCCGCGGCGGTGAAGGCCGCCGTGCACGCCGCGACTTCGCCCGGCTCGAGCGACAGGAACAGCCGGCCGCCGCCGGCGCGCGCCGCGTCCCGGTTGAGGATCAGCTCCGCGCCGGAGCGCTGGATCTGCACGGCCACCGCGGTGCCCCGCTCCTCGTGGCGCCAGGCCTCCTCGAAGCCAAGCGCAGCGTAGAAGCGCAGGGCGGACTCGCAGTCCGCGACGAAGAACACGGGGCGCGCGTACCAGGACTCCTCCGGCGGCGTCATGCGTGCGTCTCTTCCACGTCCGCCGGTCCGGCGACCGGCAGCGAGATGCGGATCGTGGTG
>JAHEIK010000138.1 GCA_024639415.1 Planctomycetota bacterium | reverse complement strand
CCGGCGCGCCCGCTCTCCAGGAGTGTGAACGCCTCGGCCGGCTCGTCCAACCGCAGTGCCGCGAGCGCGCCCACATCGAAGACGTCCGCGTAGCGCTCGCGCGCCGCGGCGCCCTCCTCCTCGCCCAGGCCACCGAGCAGGTCTTCGAGATCGCGCACGGCGGACTTGGCTTCCGTGAGCGCGCGACCGGGATCCCCCAGGTCCAGGCGCAGCCGGGCGAGCGGGCCTTGGAAGCGCACCAGGACAGGCGTCATGCGCAGTTCTCGCGCTAGGCGCACGCACTCCTCGAGCAGCGGCAGCGCGGCCGCGGCATGTCCCATGCTCAGCTGGGTCAAGCCCAGCTGTCCGTGGGCGCGAGCCTCCACATCGCTGTCGCTGAGCGCTTCCGCTTGGACCAGCGCAGCCCGCAAGGACTTCAAGGCCGCTGCGCCCCGACCGAGCCGGCGCTGCAGCGAACCGATCCGCAGCAGGCACATGGCTGCGCCCGCCTGATCCCCTACGCCCTCACGCAGCGCCAGCGCCCGCCGCTGGATCTGCAGGGCATCGTCGAGTTCACCGGCCCGCTGCTTCGCCACCCCCAGTTCGCTGAGGGCCCAGCCGATGCCCGCTCGATTCTGGAGCACCTCCCAGATGCCGCCGCATGCGTCCAGCTTCCTCGTCGCCGTCTCGTAGTCACCCAGTTCCATGTACAGGCGGCCGAGGTTGCCGAGGGTGGTGGCCTCGCCTGGGCGGTCGCCGATCTGCTGTTGCAGCGCGAGGGCCTCTCCCTGCTTGCGTAGGGCGCCGGCGTAGTCGCCCATCTCGAGCAGGGTCGCGCCGATGTTGGCAAGCGAGTTGGCTTCACCGTGCCGGTCGGCGAGCACTCTGCGCAGCTCCAGGGCCCGCCGGTGCATTCGCAAGGCACCTGGGTAGTCGCCCATGGAGAGGCAGACCACCCCGAGGTTGCTCTGCGCCGTCGCTTCGCCTGGACGGTCCTTCAGCTCCCGCTTCGCGGCCAAGACCTCCTCCTGGATGCGCAGGGCTTGCGGGAAGTCGCCGAGCCCGATGAGGACGTTCCCCATGTTCGCGCGCGTGCGCACCATGCCGGCCCGGTCCTTCGCTTGCTCCTGCATCGCCAGCACGCGCTTGTGTGTCTCGAGCGCTTCAGCGAACCAGCCCTGTTTCTCCTGCGCCACCGCGATGCGGCCGAGCGTCGTCGCGACACCACCCGGGTGGGCCCGGCTCTCCCAGATGCCGAGGGCCTCGTGCAGAACGCCCAGCGCCTTCTCGTAGGCTCCGATACGCAAGTAGACGATGCCGAGGTTGCCCAGGGCCGTACCCACGCCGACTTCGTCCCGCGCCTCCCGCAGGGCAGCCAAGGCACTCGACTGGGCCGCGAGTGCGGCGTCGTACGCACCGAGCTTCTCCTGGACGAGACCGATCATGCCGCGCGTGCGCGCCGCATTCTGGGCCTGCCCCAGGCGGGTCAGCAGCGTCTCGCTGCTCCGCAGCGCGGCAAGCGCGGTGTTCCAGTCTGCCTGCTGGAACGCGGCCTGAGCACCGAGGCCGTAGGCCTCGATGGCTACGGCCAGCCAGCCCAGGTCTCCGGCGGCGCGTGCGGTGGCGCCGAGCTTGCGCGCAGCCTCGGCCGTGCGTCCGAGCCGCAGGAGCGCGAGTCCCTCGACGTAGAGGATGCGTACGCGCGTGACCGTATCGACGCGCCCGCGCAGCGCCGCGGCAGACGCGACGACCGCTTCCATGCTGCCTGCTGCGTAGCTCTTCGCCATCACGCCGAGGATCTTGCGCGCTTCCGTGTCCTCGGCTCGGGCCGCCTCCGTCTCGAGGTACGCAGCCAGCTTGGCGGTCGCGGGCCTGAGCCCCGCCCGCGCGAAGGCGCTGGCCGCTGCGGCCTTGCCGGCTAGGCACAGGCGGTCGGCGACGAGCCACGGGTCGGGCGTCTCCCGCTTCGCGATCGCCTCTACGCGCGCCTTGTCACCGGCCTCGTGCGCCTCGGCGACAAGCCGAGCAGCCTGAGCCTCCGTCAGTCGCTTGGGAAGCGCCGCCTTGCCTTCTTCCTCGGCGTGGGCGCCGGGCGCGGCGAGGAGGAGAAGCAGCAGCAGGCTCGTCGCTCGGCGCATCGCACTCCTGTGGGGACGCAGGACACCCTAGCGGAAGCCGATTTGCCGGGGCCAGTTCGCAGCCGGATTGGGGTCGGGCCATGCGTTCGTGCCTTGACAGCGCCAGCGGGCCGAGCGGGTTGACTTCGGAGGGGCCGGGATGCCAAAACAGGGCCTGCATTGGTGCAAGGTGAGGGTTTGTGATGCGTAGGCACCTTCTCGTGATCGCAGTGCTCGCGACGAGTTTCGTCCTGTCGAGCGGCTGCGGTGGTGGCGGCGGAAGCGGCGGAGGCGGTGCCACCGTGGCGGATCTTGGCGGCACGTGGCTCGGGCCGGCCGGGAGCCCGACGCTCGCCGGCCTGCTGGACGCTCCGGCGGAGGTAGCCGGCATGACCGTGGACGGCATGGGCAACATGACCGGTACCGCCGGCCTCCTCGCAGGCGAGACCGGCACGATCGCACTCGTGGATGAGTTCGCGCAGACCTTCAAGTGGACGGGCACCGGTGGCTCCGTGGGCCTCACGGCGACCATCATCCTCAGCCCGGACCTCAATCACATGCTCATGATGGTGAACGCCGGCCTGCTCGTGGCGTTCCAGCGCGGGGCGGCGACACTGCTGCCGCCGTATACGGACGCGGAGTTCCGCTCCTCCTTCTGGACCGGCACGGCCGCGGAGTTCGATGCCGGGTTCGGGCCCATCAATCCCGAGGCCATCACCGTGACCGTGGATGCTCTCGGCAACTTCACGTCCGGGACCTCCGGGACCGGCGTCGCGCCGCTGACGGTGCTCGATGCCGCGACGGGAGAGATTCGCGGTGACTTCCTCGATCCGGGGCCGCCCGTGGAGACGGGCAACCTCATCGTCCTCGCCACCCCGGATCGCCAGTTCCTGGCCATCTTCTCGTGCCTCACCGGCGCCAAGGACGTGTTCGGCGAGTGCGACTGCGCGGGCCTCCAGCGCAACTAGCCTGCACGCGGGCGCGAGCAAGCTGAGCCAAGCGGTCGATGTGGTGCCGTTGCTGCGCATGGGCTGCGGATGCGCCTACCATCACGCTCCGCGCGTGAACTGCGCGCCGGAGTGCCCACCCGATGACGCTGGATGCCGCCGTCCACAACCGCCTCGCCGACTGGCGCGACAAGCTGATCGATCTCTCCCGGGCGAACCGGCTGCTGAACTACCGCCCGTCCCGCGCTTCCGCCGTGCCCGTCGTCGAGGAGGACCCGCGCGAGATCGCGGAGCTCATCCTCGCCGGCCGCAGCCTGACCTTCGACGCGCGCCGCGAGGACGCCGAGCCGCTCCCCGAGGGCGGGCTGCGCACAGGCGATCAGCGTCTGCAGACGAGCCTCGAAGCCAAGCGCCTGCGCAAGGTGCTCACGCGCCTCTACCGCGAGTCGCGGGCCTCGATCGAAGAGCAGGGCTTCAATACGCTGCACCTCGCGCTGGGGGAGCTGCGCTGGACGACGCCCGAGGAGCCCAAGGGCTTCCGTGCGCCGCTCCTGCTCCTGCCGGTCGAGATCCAGCGCCGCGGGGCACGTGCCGACTTCCGGCTCAAGACCTACGACGACGATCCGCAGGTCAACCCGGCGCTGGTGCTCAAGCTCCAGCGGGACCACGGCATCGAGCTCGTCCTCCCCGATGGCGAGGAGCCGCTCACCTACGACGTGCTGAAGGCGGCGTTCGCACCAGCCATCCAGACGCTGCAAGCAGCGGAGCTGTCCGACGACGTGAGCCTCGGCCTGTTCTCGTTCGCGAAGATCCCGCTCTACAACGATCTGCTGCAGCACGAGGCGGCCATCGGCGAGCACCGGATCGCGAACGCGCTGGCCCGCGGCCAGCCGCTCGATCAGGGCGAGGACGGCGGGCTGCCGCAGCCCGCGGACGTCGAGGAACGACTGGGCAGCGCGCCGACGTTCCAGATCCTGGACGCAGACAGCAGCCAGCAGGCGGCGATCCTCGCCGCGCGTGAGGGCAAGAGCTTCGTGCTGCAGGGGCCGCCCGGCACGGGCAAGAGCCAGACCATCGCCAACATCATCGCCGAGGCCCTGGCGGCGGATCGCTCGGTACTCTTCGTGTCCGAGAAGATGGCTGCCCTCGAGGTCGTGCAGCGCCGCTTGGCGCAGGCAGGCCTGGGCGCGTTCTGCCTCGAGTTGCACAGCCGCAAGGCCAACAAGCGCGAGGTCGTGCAGAGCCTCGCGCGTGCCTGGGCGCAGTGGGCGCAGGCCGCGGGCAAGGAAGAGGGCCGCCAGGCCGAGCTTGCCGACATCAAGGCCGTCTTGCGTGCGTACGTCGATGCCCTGCATGCCCCGCGGGGCGCCGCCTCCTACTCGGGCTTCGAGATCCTCGGCAACGCGGCGCGCTACCGCATCGTGCCCGAGTGTCCCTTCGCGCTCGAGGATCCGCTCGCGTCGGATCGTCGCGACCTCAAGGATGTCGAGCGGCGACTGCGTGCCCTCACGCCGTTGCTCGCCGCGGTCGAGCCGGTCGCCGAGCATCCGTGGCGTGCCGCGCGTCGCTCCACGCTCGGCGTCAGTACGCTCGACGAGGTCCGTCGCGCCCTCAATCTGTTCCTCGCCGACCTCGAAGAGAGTCGGCGCGCAGCCACCGAGCTGCACAGCGCTCTCGGTCAAGAAGCTCCGAACTCCACGCAGGTCGCGTCCGAGACCGCGGCGTTCGCCCACGTGCTCTTGCGCACCACGCGTCCGGCACCGGCGTGGTTCGAAGACTCCGCCTGGAGCGGGCTCTCCCCGCGCGTGAAGCGTGCGGTCGAGCAGGGCTCGGCCTACGAGGCGGCGCGGGCCGCCGTTCTCAAGCGCTACAGGGCCGACGTGTTCGACGTGGACCTCGCGGACCTCCAGCGACGCGCGCGCCCTGGCGGGTTCATCGTCGGTTGGTTCCGTCGGCGTGGAGCACGCAAGCTGCTCGAGGGGTACGTGCAGGGCTCGGTCGTCGATCTTGCCGTCGACGTGCCGGCGCTCGCCGCAGCGAAGGCGCTGCAGCAAGACGTCGAGAGCGCCGATGCCGCACTGCTGCAGGCCTTCGGCAACGAGTACGAGGGGGCCACCGGAAGCTTCGCGGGGCTCGCAGCCCATCAGGCCTTCCTCGAGGATCTGCGCGACGCCTGGCCTACGCATGTGACGGCGTCCGATGCCATCCGCGCGGCGGTGGGCGGCGGGGAGCACGCCGCCCTGCGCGCAGCGCTCGAGCGCTGGGACCGCGTGCGGCCTCCGGCCGACACGCGCCGCGAGGAACTCGCCGAGGCCCTGGACCTGGACGAGGCCGCTGCCTGGCCCGCGGGCTTCGAGGCGACCCCCTTCGCAGAGCTGGAGGAGACCGGCGAGACTTGGACCGAGCGCATCAACGAACTGCCCGCCTGGCTGGCGTGGCAGGCCGGGCGCGCGCAGGCCGCCGGCGAGGACCTGGGCGGCTACCTCGCTGCGTTCGAGCGTCACGCCCTGCGCTCGAAGCACCTGCTCGACGGCTGGTTCCGCACGTGGTGGCAGGCCGCGGCCGACGACCTGCTGGCCAACGTCGATGAGCTGAAGGCGTTCGACGGCCGCGCACACGACGGCCTCGTTACGCGCTACCAGGAACTGGACCGGCAGGAGCTGGCGGCGGCCCGTCGGCGGTTGTCGGCGCGCCTGAAGGCGGCCGTGCCGCATCCGAACGTGCGCACGGTGGGGGACAGCGAGGTCGGCATCCTCAAGCGTGAGATCCAGAAGCAGCGCAGGCATCTGCCCGTGCGCGTGCTGCTCGACCGCATCCCGCAGCTCGTGCGGCTGCTGAAGCCGTGCTTGATGATGAGCCCGCTCTCGGTCGCGACCTACCTGCCGCCCGGCAAGCGCCTGTTCGACATCGTGGTCTTCGACGAGGCATCGCAGATCTGCACCGAGGACGGCGTCGGCGCCATCGCGCGCGGCCAGCAGGTCGTCGTCTGCGGCGACTCGAAGCAGCTACCGCCCACGCGCTTCTTCGAGCGCAGGATCGAGGACGACGACGAGTCTCCTGAGGACGTGCTGGTGGACCTGCCGAGCATCCTCGACGAGTGCAAGGCGGGGCCGCTGCCCGAGATCCCGCTGATGTGGCACTACCGCAGCCGCGACGAGAGCCTGATCGACTTCAGCAACACCCACTTCTACGAGGACTCCCTCGTCACCTTCCCCAACGCCGCGCGGGACGCAGCCGACCTGGGCATCTCCTTCGTGCACGTGGAAGACGGCGTCTACCATCCCGGACCGCGTGGTTCGCGCAGCAACCCGGTGGAGGCGGCGGCCATCGCCGACCGCGTGTTTGCCATCCTCGCGGAGCGCCCGGAGGATTCGATCGGCGTCGTCACCTTCAGCACGACGCAGCGCGACGAGGTGCTCGATGCACTCGATGCGCGCCGCAGCGATGGCGACCCCCACGCGGAGCGCTTCGACGGCGACGGCGACGAGCCTGTGTTCGTCAAGAACCTCGAGGCCGTCCAGGGGGACGAGCGCGACGTGATCCTCTTCTCGGTCGGCTACGGGAAGGATCCGGAAGGTGCCCTGCGCCTGAACTTCGGGCCGCTGAACAAGGACGGCGGCGACAGGCGCCTGAACGTGGCGGTCACCCGCGCTCGCAAGCAGGTGGTCGTCTTCAGCTCGATCCTGCCCGATGCGATCGACACGAGCCGGGCGAAGGGACGGGGCGCACGCCTGCTGCGCGCCTACCTCGAGATCGCCCGCCGCGGCATGCAGGGCAGCGAGCCGGGACAGGTCGATGAGAGCGTCGAGCGCTCGTCCCTGATCCAGTCGATCCAGGCCGAGGTGGAGCGCCTCGGCTTCGACGTGGATCCGCGGGTGGGCAACAGCGCGTTCAAGGTCGACCTCGCCGTGCGGGACCCGGACCGTTCCGGGCGCTACTTGCTCGCGGTGCTCGTGGACGGCCCGACCTACGCCGAGGCCGCAACGACCCGCGACCGGGAGCGAACGCGTCCCGAGGTGCTTGCGCGCTTGGGCTGGAGGGTGCACCGGATCTGGGCGCCCGACTGGGTGCGCGCCCACGGCCGCGAACTCGAGCGTCTGGCTTCCGCCGTGGACGCTGCGCGCTCAGGCGAGTCCGAGGCGCCCGCGCCCGCCGTCGTGGAGGATCAGCAGCCGGAGGCCGAGCCGCACGCGGTGCTCGACACCGACGCGGACGCGCCGCTGCCCGGTGTCGTCGACTACCGCGCGGTCAACCTCAAGCTGCGCGGTCCTGCGGCGGAGTTCCACGTTGTGCCGCTGGGGCGGCTGACCTCGGCGCTCGCCAAGATCCTCGAGGTCGAGGGACCGATCCACGTGGACCTGGCTGCCAAGCGCCTTGCGACGGCGTGGGGCATCACCCGGACGACGAGCAAGGTGACGGCGCGCTTCGAGGAAGCGGCTGCGAAGCTCGAGAGCGAGGGCAAGGGCACCCGCCAGGGTGACTTCCTCTACTACCCGGGCTTTGACGACGCGCTCGTGCGCCGTCCGGCCGACGGCGTGCAGCGTGAGATCGATGAGATCCCGCCGGAGGAACTGAGTGCGTGCGTCCTCCTCGTCGTGGACGCCTATCTCGGCATCGCGCCGGACGCGCTCGTGCGCGAGGTCGGCCGTGCGTTCGGCTACCAGCGTCTGGGCGAGAAGATCCAGGCCACGCTCGAGCCGGTCGTCGCGGGCCTCGTGGAGTCCGCTGTGCTGGTGCGCGAGGACGAGCGCCTGCGGCGCGCGCCCGCGGAGCCTGCGGCTGCCGACGACACGGACATCGAGGCGGCGGTGCCCGGTGCGTCCGAGCCGGATGCGGAGGCGGAGGACTAGAGGACGTGCCGCACGGTCTCGTGGACGGCCAGGGCGTGGAAGATCTCGTGGCGGTGGGCTTCGTCGCGGACCAGCAGGGTCAGCTTGAAGCTGACGTACTTGCCGGAGCTGCTGGCGCGCGAGGGCTCGAGATCGTGGGCGTCATCGCCTGCGACGGTGACGACGAGGCTGCGGATGGAGTCGGCGCAGGTGCCGATGATCCGGTAGCTCCAGCGGCACGGGTAGTCGATCTCGGGGCTCTGTCCTTCGAACATGAGGGGGATCCTAAGCGCTCGGCAGGGCCCGTGGCATCCCCTGCTCGGCGACTGTCCGGGTTGCTGTAGGGGCCTTTGGAGCCCTGAGCGAGCCTGAGCTTGTCGAAGGCGAGTCGAAGGGCGAGTCTTGGCCCGCCCCGCACCGGAATCGGAGGAGCCTACGACGCCGCACGGGTCGGGCAAGGACTCGGCCGCCGCCTACGGCGCCGACCTCCCATTGCCCCTACGGCACCACCTCATCCGTACGTACTCTGGCGCCATGACCAGGCGCCGCGGCATCCTCCCGGACGAACCGCTCCGCGCGCTCCTCTACTTCATCTGCGGGGCGCTCGTCGGCCTCCTCACCTGGGGCTTCATCGGCGTCTATGTGCAGGTGCGCCTCCTCGATCAGGTGGAGGCCCTGGAGACGTGGCCGTGGAACTGGGCGGGCGCGATCGGTCTCGCGGGGGCGCTCGGCACTGGCCTCTTCTCGCTCTGGCGGGGGGACGTGTACTGGGAGCGCTGGCGCGACCGTTGGCAACGCTAGGGCCTGCGCGGGTGTTCGTGGTTCGATAGAGCCGTGAACCGCGAGACCGTCGAAGATCTTCTGGAGCAGGTGCGCCGCGGCGACGTCGATGTCGCTGACGCCGCCACCCGCCTCGCCGAC